>JBNAVN010000019.1:0-39972 GCA_049700315.1 bacterium | reverse complement strand
GTCTTTATGTCTCGGAAGAGATTTTAAGGCTTTGTGCGTGGTATGATTGGCGTTTCATCATTGTTTTCAAGGAGGGCAGTGGTCTGGAGATGTATCAGGAGTTTGAAGTTTTAAAGAGGGGTTGTCCGGAGAATTATTTGGAATACGATTGGGTGGAAGGAGGTGAGTATCAGCGGTATTGGTGGGTGACGAATGTGGATTACAAATTTATGGGTGAGTTTTATGTGAATTTTTTGGAATGTTTGGCAAAGAAAAAGAAGGTCAAAAAAGGTGAGAAGGAGGTAACGCGTTGGCTTTGGATTACCAATCTGCCGATTAACAAAGACAATTGTATGATTTTGGCCAATCAAGGAGGTCGTTTACGATGGAAAGAAGAGAATGAGGGCTTTAATATTCAAAAGAATGGGGGATACAATTTGGAGCATCTTTACATTAAGCATTATAACGGTATGAAATGTATTTACCTGTTGATCCAGATTGCCCATATTCTCAATCAATTGATTGAGAAAGGTAATCTGTTGAGTAAGGAAATCAGGAAGGCCTTGGGCAGTATTTCTGAGATTGCCCAGCGGCTTTTGGAAGAATTAAGATATTTCTTCTTTCAGCCAGGCGAATTTGAACAGCTTATTAACAAACGTATTCAAATTCGCTTTGATACCTCCTGATTTCAATTCAATGCTCCAATTGTATCCCCCCAAAATACTATGTGCGTTATTATACACACAGCATAGGAGAAGTCTACCCCTTAGATAAAAATTTTATTAAACACCATTTTTTGAGAAGAACCGCCAAAAAGATAAAAGTTCATTCTTCAAAGCTGTCATTCTTTTGTCGCTCTTGATTTTTTTCTGATTATCTTTATTATTGTCTGTGGCGTACTCTGAGAGGTTTGATATTATCGTCATCGGCGGTGGCCATGCAGGGATTGAGGCGAGCCTTGTTGGCGCCCGTTGTGGATATAATACACTTGTTCTGACGCACAATATTGATAACATTGGTCAGATGTCATGCAATCCTTCAATTGGTGGTTTGGCAAAAGGTCACCTGGTGAAAGAAATTGATGCACTCGGCGGTGAGATTGGTGTGATTGCTGATAAGACTGCAGTTCAGTTTCGTATGCTCAATCGGTCAAAAGGTCCTGCAGTTTGGTCACCAAGAACACAGAATGACCGTGTTCGTTACAAAGAAGAGGCCTTGAAAACACTGATGAGTCAAAAGAATCTTGTGATAAAGCAGGAAGAAGCAATAGAAATCCTTACAGAAAATAATCAAGCCACTGGTATAAGAACCAACCTCGGTAATGAGTATTTTGCCCGAGCCCTTGTTATTACCACAGGAACATTTTTGAAAGGGTTAATGCATATTGGATTAGAAACCTATGCTGGCGGAAGGCTTGGTGAACCAAGTTCAGGATATTTAAGTGATTCATTAAGAAATCTTGGTTTTAGTCTGGGAAGATTAAAGACCGGGACTTCTCCTCGCATTGCAAAATCAACCGTAAATATCACAAAAATGGAGATTCAGAGAGGCGATGAACCGCCGCAGCCTTTTTCCTACAGGACCGGGGAATTGAATTTGAGCCAGTTGCTCTGTTATATTACAAGAACAAACGATAAAACCCATGAAGTCATCAAAAAAAATCTTGATCGTTCACCACTTTACACAGGACGAATCACAGGAATAGGTCCACGATATTGCCCTTCAATTGAAACCAAGGTGATCAGATTTTCAGATCGCAATTCACATATTGTGTTTGTTGAACCTGAAGGTTATGAATCAGGTGAGTACTATCTTAACGGTTTGTCAACTTCACTGCCTTATGATGTCCAGATTGATATACTCCATACAATAAACGGATTGGAGAATGCAGCAATAACCAGGGCTGGTTATGCAGTAGAATATGATTTTATTTATCCGGTTCAGTTGTATCCAACACTTGAAACAAAATTAGTAAGAAATCTATATTGTGCCGGACAGATAAATGGAACATCAGGATATGAAGAGGCATCTGCCCAGGGTTTTATCGCAGGTATAAATGCGGTTTTGAATTTGCAGAAAAAAGAGCCCTTTGTATTGAAGAGATATGAGGCATACATTGGTGTGCTAATTGATGACCTCGTGACAAAGAATACCCTGGAGCCTTATCGTATGTTCACATCCCTGGCAGAACACAGGTTGATCTTAAGGATTGATAATGTATATGATAGACTTATGCACTATGGGGTTAGCTTTGGACTTGTATGCGAAGATTATTATCAAAAAGCCGTTAGAGAAAGAAAGGAAATTGATTCAACACTTGAGAGGCTGAAGACCACCATTGTGAAACCCGAGATTATTAATCCTGTGCTGATGAATAAAGGTGAATTGCCGGTCTCGGAAGAATCAGGTGGTGCAAATCTTTTGCAGATATTAAAACGTCCAAATATACACTGGCAGGACATAAAGGATTTTTTAAATGGACAAATTGGGGAGAAAATTGGGTTTAGAGCTGAAATTGAGGCAAAATATGAAGGCTACATAAAACGAGAGCAGGAAATGATAGAGAAACTGAGACATCTTGAAAATGAAAAGATTCCTGAAGGTTTTGATTTCAATTTAGTGAAGGGACTCTCTAACGAGGCAAAGAACAAATTGAATGAAATAAGACCGCAGAATCTTGACCAGATTTCAAGGATTCAGGGCATAAGCCCGATAGAGATACTTCTATTGATAATGCATTTAAGAAAGTAAAACCAGAGTAAATTTATGAATGAAGAAATACTGAAATTTTTAGAGACGAAGATGTTAGTTGTTAACTCGGTCTATGAAGGACAATTTGCTGTGGTTTATGGCAGATTGTATGAACCTCTTGAACAAACAATAAAAGAAATAAAGGAATTTTGTGCACATTATGATTACACACCTTTTTTCAATAAAGAGGGGAATAGCCATAAGATTATGTTTGGAATTGTTCCTAAATTTGTTGACAAACCTAAGCTCTGGCTCAACATATTACTTTTTGTTGCGACCATTTTTACTACCCTGCTTGCTGGTTCGTTCAATAGTGGAGGGAATCCTTTTGGAAACTTCTCTGATATCCTGTTAGGCATTCCTTTTTCATTTTCCCTGATGGCAATATTGACCTGCCATGAATTAGGACACTATTTTGTATCAAGAAGATACGGTATAGTCACAAGTTTACCGTACTTTATTCCGATGCCGTTTCATTTTCTGGGAACATTTGGTGCAATTATCAGGATGAAATCCATTGTGCCGTCAAGAAAGGCATTACTGAGAGTGGGAATTGCCGGTCCAATCTCTGGATTTCTGGTTGCATTTGTGGTGTCAATCATTGGTATTAGTCTTTCAGAGATCCGGGTTGTGCCATCTGGTGGTTCATATCTAAGGCTTGGTGATTCGCTTCTGTTTTATCTTTTGGGCAAGATTATCCATCCTTCAATACCTGATGGCGCTGATCTTTTCCTGCACCCAATGGCTTTTGCTGGCTGGATTGGATTTCTGGTGACCTCAATGAATCTAATTCCCGTAGGTCAACTTGATGGTGGACATATCGCTTACAGTGTATTTTTGAAAAACCAGAAAAGGTTATATATCCCTATTATCTTGGTGCTTATTGGATTTGGAATTCTCTGGCAGGGCTGGATCATCTGGGGTCTACTCGTATTTATTCTTGCACGGCGTGAAACTCTAATACAGGACACGATAACTCCATTGTCAAAAAGAGAAAGAATCTATGCGTTTATAGCACTCGTTGTTTTGATACTTACATTCATTCCCCAACCGTTTGCAATATTTTGAAGTTTGTTATTAGTTAAACAGATTATTCTTTTTTACGAAGTTCCCAATAGGTGCCGACCAGATATCCCAGGACAACCAAAAAAAGTATTAATATTGTGCGCCAGAAGCCAACTGTGGCGAAAAATATGCCGATGACACCAGCAATAACTGCACCAATAATGCCCTTGTTAAATTTTTGCATATTCTATTTTACTCATTTTAACGTGATTGTCAAGGATGAATGAATCTATTTGTTGAAATGATACAGATATGCAGAAGCACCAGAGGCCTGAAATGATTCAATTTGAGCACCAAAAAGATCAAGATAGGTGAGAAATAGTTTTTCTTCGTTGACGCCTAAGTGTGTAGCAATGTGAGAGAATAGAAACCACACCCGGTCATTGCCTTTGAGTTTTTCAATCTCTTCATAGTAACCTGTCCAGTCAGTGCGTGATTCGTTGCCTGCAATGTAATCCTTGCGAATCTCAGGGAATTTCTCCTGGTAGTATCTAAAGGCATTTTCTGCTCCATAATAAACATAGATAAGTTCATTTTCTTTTATGTTTTTCCGTAAGTATTCTAATACGGGTCTTAGTTCTTCAGGGGCACGTGGTTTGATAAGATGATAGACTGCAATAGTAATAGGCTGAATAAGCAGGACAAATACCACCAATATTGCAATTACTTGTGATTGCCTTCGCAGAATATCATAAATAAAGGCAATTCCTGAACCAACAAGAATAGAAAGAATGGGTGCGATAAATAATATAACTCGTCCTTCAAAGGGATACAGATGTAGACCAGAGCCAATTATGGTTATCAACAGCGGTATTAGAAGAAACAATGCGTAAGACTTTTTTCTGCGCCACAAAAATATAATACCAACAAAGAACGATAGTATAGAAAAGAGCAATTCATATATAGAAAATCCACCTGGATTTTTGAATACACGCAAGAGTGCATAAATTAATGAGTAAAATTCTTTAAAAGATTTGGGCGGTAGGGGAACAAAATCTTTTTGCCAGAAACTCATAAGCCCCTGGTGTTGGGTGAGGTGCTGAAGACAGACAAAATAGTTGATTGTCATGCTTATCAACCACAATACACCAGCGATGAATAAAAATATCAATGCGTTGTTATTCTTATTTCTTATCACATATAGAAGAAGCGTAATCCCGATACCAGAAAAAACAAAGAATGTAGGAAAAGAAAACCAGATGCAGATAGCGCCAACCAAACCCCACAGTACAAGAAGAAAAGTCTTGAGATTGTTTCTTATTATCAATACTGATAATAGTAGTAATAACAAACAAAAGAATACGTCGCTTGAATAGGGTTTAACTTCTGAAGAAAAGTAGATCAGATAATCATTAACGACAAAAAAAACAAGAGCGAAAATTTCTGTGTTAAAATCACCGAGGTATTTTAGAATCTTATAAAAGAGAAAAATGGCTGCAATTCCAGTCACGAATGGAAACAATCTCAGTGCATATTCATTATTGCCAAATAGGTCAACAGCGAGTTTTTCGAGGTAGAGAAAACCAATGGGGGCTGCCTGGACATAATCAAGAGGTTTCAATAAGTCAGGATATGTGCGGCTGACTATGTTCATTGCCAGAGGCGCTTCGCCTTCGGTTAAGGAACGATTGAAAACATACTGTGCTAAACGGAATACAATTCCTGATAGTATAATAATCAAAGGGAGTAGTCTGATTTTGTCTCTGGTCCATGACAGCATTGCAAATTATATTGACAGGAGCAAACAAGTCAATGCCTTGAGTATATGAAGGTGCAGAAATTTTCTGTATTAAAAGTTCCTTGAACAATCTGATTAGTTAGAATTACTATGGTACATTTTATAGGGATGAAATGTAATTGCCTTTCAATTACTGTTGACTTTGTGATTTGATTGATTAATATTATAATAATGTGCAGTCCCATTTTTGCTATATGGTTTTTTTGTGCCTTGGTCAAGGCACAAGACCCCCTGGGGAATGATATTTCAGGAGATAATCAGGTGGGGATTATAAAACAATCAATTGAAAATCCCCTGGTAGTCAGAATCATTGATGACAAAGGAAAAGGCATAAGGAATGCGGTTGTCATATTTTCCATTTTGAGCCAGCCTAAAGAAAATGAAATCTCGGGTCAATTGGCAGTTATGGATGCAGAAACAGTGTATACAGATCAAGATGGTTATGCAAAAAACCGAATCAGATTTGGAGGCAGGCAGGGTGATTATTACATACTTGCCCGGCATAACAATGAGTTACTAACCTTCCATTTGAAAGCGCTTGAAAATAACTGGTTATTGATTATGGTGTTGTCCATTATCGGTGGTATGGCGCTGTTCATTTTTGGTTTGAATTATGGTAGCAAGGGTTTGATCCGGGGTGCAGGTTCAAAAACCAGAGATTTCCTTTTCAATCTCACTTCTGATAGATTTGTTTCCCTTATCAGCGGGTTTATTGTTACAGTCATCTTCGGTTCGTGTACTGCCACTGCCTCACTGCTTATCAGATTTTCTTCCGCAGGTATTGTCACCTTGACGCACGCCCTTGCTTTGATTCTTGGAGCGAATATAGGTGCGACAATTTCCGTGCAATTGCTTGCCTTTAATATTATAGACTATGCACTGCTCATTGTATCGGTTGGTGTATTTTTGAGAGTTTTATTTCCCGGTCTAAGAAATGTTGCTCAATTCATCTTCGGTTTTGGACTGCTGTTTCTTTCCATAAAAATAATTTCAGTCGGTGTTGCCAACATAAAGTACTTATCAGGATTTAATATGATGATTGAATGGTTAAACCAGTATCCGATCTGGGGCATTATCCTCGGTGCGATCGTCTCATTTGTTTTTCGCTCCAGTACCGCTGTAATTGGTTTTGTGCTTGCTCTTTCGTATGAATCAGCAATACCCTTGTCTTCAGCATTATTGCTTGTTTTAGGAGCAAATCTTGGAACCACAATATTTCCCATTCTTATTTCGGACACAGTCTATGCGCGAAGGGTGTCATTCGGCAACTTTTTTTTCAAAATAATTGGTGTTTTGATTTATCTTTTTCTGATTAATTTTTTTGAGAGTTTTTTGCATTTTCTTGGTGGTAACGAGGCTCGGCAAATTGCAAATTTTCACACATTAATCAATGTCTTGATTGCCTTGATATTCCTACCTTTGCTTTATCCATTCAGCAAGTTTATGAAATCACTTATTACCGAGACCAGGAAGGAGATTTTGATGAAAAGGAAACTTGATCCTTCTTTTCTTGATACCCCGGCAATCGGATTAGGTCAGGCTATGAAAGAAGTGTTTTATATGGCAGATAAGACCGCAAAGATGCTTGAAGATGCAATTAAAGTCTTTGAGAGAAAAGATATTGTTCTCAGAAAAGAAATAATCCAGGCAGATGATGAGATTGATAAGACAGAAGAGATGTTAACATCCTACATCTCCAAACTTAATACTGAAGAGATGGATGAAGACTTAAGGAAGATGCAGGTTGGCTTAATGACTATAACGGCGGAACTTGAGCATATTGGTGATATTGTTTCCAAGAGTCTGATGAATTACGCAAAAAAACAGATTGATATCGGAATGGGATTTTCAGCTGAAGGATTTTCCGAGATAAAGGAATTGCATGGTTTTGTCCTTGATACTTTGAAGATGGCGATATCCAGTCTGACAACCCGGGATAAAACCTTAACACAGGAAATATTGAAAAGACGTGAAACCGCAATAGAAATGGCAAAACGCTTTGAGGTGAAACATCTGGAGCGCTTGCATCGTGGTTTAAAAGAGAGTATTGAAACTTCAACTATCCATCTTGATATTCTCAGTGAATTAGAGCGTGTCAATTTTCATGCAACCGAAATAAGTAATGCGGTAACAACACTAATATGAAAATAAAAAACTATCTGCTGATGGCACTTATCTTACTTGTTATTCTCGGAATGTTTTTTGTGCTCAGTATAAGAAACAGTCAGAGGTCAATGCTGGCTTTCTTTGAGGAGGAAGCACGTTCATTCTTGACTCTGATTGCCTTTACTCATGAAAATTCAATTTTTTCTGAAGCCGAAATGGAAGATATGATAACGGAAAATTTACTTAACATAATCTCTTATCTGAGCGAATATGGATACACCCAGGGAAATCTTGATAAAATAAGGCAGAATTTCAATCTTAGTTCTATTCTGATCTATGATTCAATAAAAGGGCGTCTGTTAATGAAATCTGGAAATCCTTATGATACTGACTTGCAGGGCTTTGAACACAATGAAAAAGTCAGATACTACTATTTTGCAGTACTTAATGAGAAGTTCATACGTTTTATATACAGATCTAATAAAGAAATATTCCAGATTGAATTTTCAGCAGAAGGAATAAGAAAGTTTAGCCAGGAATACGGTGTAGGAAAAATTCTACAACAAATGGCAGGTAATCCTCTCATTCAGTATGTGGTTCTGCAGGACTTGCAAGGTATCATTCTTGCGACCCCCAATGTCAAAACAATGCCCAAAATAGAAAGTGATTCTGCCATGCTTTCCGCCTTTAACAAGCGAGAAGAGATAACTCGGATCATCAAATTTGGTGATAAAAAAGTTCTGGAGATTGCCCGGCCGTTCATTGTGGAGAACAATACGATTGGTCTGTTTCGAATTGGTTTGAACCTTGATAATTATTACCAGCATATCAAAAATACTTATCTCCAACTCACACTGACCTTTGTAATTCTTTTGATTGCGGGAACTTTTGTTTTTGCAGTATTTATCAAATACCAGAGCTATCAGATGCAGGAACAGTTTTTCTCTCTTATCCTTGGTGCAATAGAAGAAGGCGTTCTGCTCGTTGATAACAAAGGCAAGATCATTGGTGTTAATAAGATGTTCAGCAGAATCAGTAATATGCACGAAGGATTGTTGTTGAATCAGTATTATAGTGAGAAATTCAAAGACGATCCATTTTCTTTGAAAACTGCCAGTGATTGCCGTACTGTTGTTGAAGAGGAAAGAGAAATATTTGACAAAACAATTCAATATGCAACATATCCTCTTTTTGATGTTAGCAAAAAATTAAGAGGCACTATTTCCATATTACATGATGTAACAGAACTTCGTAAAAAAGAGAAGGAACAAAAAGAGAAAGAACGCCTAAGTTTCCTGGGAAATCTCGTTGCGAATTTTGCCCACGAAATCAAGAACCCGCTGAATGGTCTGGCCATTGCTGCCCAGCGTCTGCAAAGGGAATTTCCTGCTCAGGACCAGCAGTACAACAAACTTACCACTGTAATTATTAGAGAGATTGATTCAATGACGAGGATTGTAAATGATTTTCTCAGTCTGGTACGTCCGCAGATCAAAGAATTTCAGGAGTTTAGTGTCAGTGGGTTGATTGAGGAAGTTGGAGTTTTGATTAGAGAACAAACAAATGAGAAAGGAATCAAATACATTGAAGAGATTGAGGACAATGTTGTCTTTGCGGGCAGTAGAGAAGACATAAAGAGGGTGATAATCAATCTTTTGCTTAACGCTGTAGAAGCAGTTTCTGCCTTAAAAGAACGTAAACCTGAGATTGCAATATCGTTGAAACAACAAGGCGGGAATATTTTCATCACAGTTATGGATAATGGTCCAGGAATTCCTGCATCCGTCCTGAAAAGAATATTTGAACCCTATTATACTACAAAGAAAGGAGGCACGGGTCTTGGTTTATTCATTGCCCAAAAAATAGTACGGGAACATAATGGCGAAATCAATGTTGAGAGCAGTGATGGACTGGGCACGAGATTCAATATTACTTTGCCTTTGTAATATTGGATTGGTGAATTGCTTGACTTTACAGGCATTTTAGATAAAATATCAAGAGAAGGAGTATTATGATTGATAAAAAAGAAGCAAAAAAGATCATTGATTATGTCTTGAATGAATCAAAAGCAGACCAGACAGAGGTCGTTATTTTTGATTTTGATTCAGCATTGACCAGATATGCAAATAATTACATTCATCAAAATGTTCAGGAAGCAAATACGGGTGTATTCATCAGGGTGGCTTTTGGAAAGAAGATAGGTTCTTCCTATACAAATTCTACTACGCCAAATAAGGTAAGAGAGACACTGCGCTGGGCTGAAACAATTGCACGTTTTCAGATTGACAATCCCTATTTTGAATCACTACCCCGGGTGAAGTCAAAAGATTATAAAAATGTTGTTTCTTTTGAAGCGAAAACTGCCAGGATATCACCGAATGAAAGATCCCGGGCAGTAAAAGAGATAATTGAGGTTGCGAAGAAGAACAATCTGATTTCTTATGGTTCCGTTTCCAATGGCTGGTCAGCGGCTGCAATCGGTAATTCCAATGGAACATTTGCCTACAGGCAGAGCAGTGACATCTTTTGTAATATAGTCATGGCAACCGATAATTCCACGGGCTATGCCCAGGCAGGTGCAAAAAGTATAAAAGACATAGATTTCACCAGGATGGCAAGGATTGCTGCAGAAAAAGCATTGAAGTCAAAAAATCCTGTAGAACTTCCACCAGGGCAATATACCACAATATTTGAACCCCTTGCAGTGAGTGATATAATCAGTTATCTTGCATACTATTCATTCAATGGCAAGACATATGAAGAAGGGCGTTCTTATCTTTCTGGCAGACTTTCAACCCAGATTGTTGATAATAGAATAACTATTATTGATGACCCATTTTATAAGAAGGGATTTGCAACGCCTTTTGATTCTGAGGGTGTGCCCAAAAAGAGATTGGTCTTGATTGAGAAAGGTGTAGCAAAGAATGTTGTTTATGATTCAATAACCGCAAAAATGGCAAAGAAAGAGTCAACCGGCCATGCGCTTATGTACCCAAATCCTTTCGGACCAATACCAATGCACATAGTGATGAAAGGCGGCGATAGTTCACTGGATGATATGATAAAGACTGTTGAAAAGGGCATTCTCGTAACACGACTCCACTATACGAATGTCATTGACCCATATAAGCTTGTTTTTACTGGAATGACAAGGGATGGAACATTTTTTATTGAGAATGGAGTTATTACAAGAGGAATAAGGAATCTTCGTTTTACTGAAAACATATTTGATGCCTTGAATCGGGTGGAGGCGATCTCCCAAAGTACAGAATTGGTTGCTGATGAACCTGGTTATAGTTTGAGAATGCCCCATGGAGTGGTTGTGCCCGCATTGAAGATCAAAGATTTCACTTTCACGAGCGCAACAGAGTTTTAAAACAAGATTACGCAGATTTTAAGGTAATTACACCGATGAACACATCTGGCATATGAGAGATTACATAAGGTTATTAAGACCTGAACAATGGATAAAAAATCTTTTTTTGTTTGCTGGATTAGTATTCAGTCGCGAGTTCCATAATTCAGAGCAAATTGGGATTTCGGTCCTGGGCTTTGTGATTTTTTCGCTTCTGAGCAGCGCAGGCTATATTATTAATGATATAGTTGATTTTAGAGTTGACAGGGAAATTTCTACCAAAAAGAACAGGCCTATTGCTTCAAGAAAGATAAAAGTCCTGACTGCGATTGTCATTGCATTGATTCTGATAGTCTCAATGCTCTATTTTTCCTGGCGGACAAATCAGGGTTTCTTCCTGGTAGCATTGCTGTATATCATTGTGAGTATCCTTTATTCAGCTGTATTCAAATATATTGTGATTCTTGATGTCTTGACTGTCGCAATTGGTTATGTTCTGCGTTCAGTTGCAGGTGCGGTAATACTTAATGTTGAAATATCTTCCTGGTTGATTCTCTGCACATTTCTTTTGGCGCTATTCATTATTCTAGCAAAAAGAAAGGCAGAGATACTTATGCTTGGAGTTGAGGCAGAAAAGCATAGAAAGGTGTTATTTCACTACTCAATTGATTTGCTGAATCACATGATTACAATTACTATCTCTGCGTGCATTGTTTCCTATTGTATATATACCCTATCTCCAGAAACGATCACCAAATTTCATACCAAGAATTTGATTTTGACCGTTCCTTTTGTAATATACGGTATGTTCAGGTATTTATATATAGTTGAAAAAAAATCCGGGGCAGATATGCCCAACCGTGCTTTGATGAGCGATGTACCCATTATAGTAGATTTTGTCCTGTGGTGTGTTGCCTGTATTCTCATATTATCCAAGACCTAAACAAATTTTAGAATTTCCTGTCTAAATGTTGTATGAGATTTGATAAATTTACGCAAAAGGCACAGGATTGTGTTGCAATAGCCCAGGAAGTGCTTGATGAGTATAATCATCAGGAACTGGATACTGAACACATTTTTCTTGCATTATTAAAACAGGAAGATGGACTTGTGCCTAAGATTCTAAAGAAAATGGATATAATGCCGGAACTTATCCAGCGCCGGATTGAATCTTCCCTTGAATTGAGACCCAAGGTATATAGCGGTTCAACTGGTCAAATATATATTACTCCAAGAGCAAAGCGGTTGTTCTCTCTTGCGCAGGCTGAATCTCAGCGGATGAAAGATGAGTATGTAGGCACCGAGCATCTGTTTTTGGCTATTGCTGATGAGTCTGAAGGAGAAACAGTAAAGATATTGAGAGAGTTTGGAATAACTAAGGAGAAAATTTATCAGGCATTACAGGTAATCAGAGGTGCTCAACGTGTAACAGACCAGGATGCAGAAAGCAAGTATATGGCACTTGAGCGCTATGCAAGGGACATAACCGCACTGGCAAAACAGGGAAAACTTGATCCCGTGATTGGCAGGGAACAGGAGATAAAAAGAGTGATTCAGGTTCTCTCAAGAAGAACAAAGAACAATCCGGTGTTGATTGGTGATGCAGGTGTTGGTAAGACTGCAATAGTTGAAGGTCTTGCTCAGAAAATAGTAGAAAAGAATGTTCCTGAAATATTGAAGGACAAAAGAATTCTGGCGCTGGATATGGGTTCGCTTGTTGCTGGTTCCAAGTTTCGTGGCGAATTTGAGGAACGACTGAAAGCGGTTATGGATGAAATAAGAAAAGGTAAGGGAGAGATCATACTTTTCATTGATGAATTGCATACAATCGTTGGTGCGGGTGCAGCAGAGGGTGCAATTGATGCATCAAATATGCTAAAACCCGCACTTGCGAGGGGCGAATTACAATGTATCGGTGCTACAACTTTGAACGAATACCGAAAGCATATTGAAAAGGATGCAGCACTGGAAAGGAGATTTGCACCGGTCTATGTTGGTGAACCCTCGGTTGAGGATACAATAATGATATTAAAAGGATTGAGAAACAGGTATGAATCTCATCATGGGGTGATAATTGATGATTCGGCAATTGAATCCGCCGTCAAGCTATCGGACAGATATTTGACAGAAAGATTTTTGCCTGACAAGGCAATTGATTTGATTGATGAAGCATGTGCAAGAGCGCGTATAGAAATATATTCAATGCCTGACGAATTGAAAGAAATGGAGAAGAAACTTGAACAATTGACTGAAGAGGGTAAACGAGCTGTGGAAATGAGAAATTATGAACTTGCTGCAAAACTGCGTGATGAAACCGAAGGACTGCAAAAGGAATATCGCAAGAAAAAGAATGAATGGATGAAACAGCGGGGTATTGATGACCGTGTTACTGAGGACGATATTGCAGAAATAATTTCTGCCTGGACAGGGATTCCAGTATCAAGAATGCTTGAGTCTGAGATGAGCAAATTGCTTAGAATGGAGGAAAGGATCCACGAAAGACTCGTTGATCAGGAAGACGCTGTTGTTGCGGTGAGTGATGCCATAAGGCGTTCAAGGGCAGGATTAAAAGATCCGAAAAAGCCCATTGGTTCATTCATATTTCTTGGTCCTACCGGTGTTGGTAAAACAGAGCTTGCAAAGTCCCTTGCCGAATTCTTGTTTGATACAGAGGATGCAATGGTTAGGATTGATATGACCGAATATCAAGAAAAGCATACCGTATCAAGACTTATTGGTGCACCACCTGGATATGTTGGATATGAAGAAGGCGGACAATTGACTGAGGCAGTGAGGCGCAGACCTTATCGGGTGATTCTTTTTGATGAATTTGAAAAAGCACATCCTGATGTTTTCAATATTTTGCTACAACTCCTTGATGATGGTAGGTTGACTGATGGACAGGGCAGGACAGTTGATTTCAAAAATACAATAATCATTATGACCTCAAATTTAGGGAGCGAAATCATTACGGAAAATTTGAAGAATGCGAAATTTGATTATGAACAGACAAAGAAGGAAGTCAACAGGGTTCTTGAACGGAGCGTGAAACCTGAATTTTTAAACCGCATTGATGAGGTGATCGTATTCAAACCGCTTGGATTTGAGGAGATAAAAGGAATTGTAGAACGCGAATTGAAAAAGGTGACAAAGAATGTATCAGAATTTGGATACAAGATTGATTTCAGTGATAAAGTAAAAGAATACCTTGCCCATGAAGGTTTTGACCCGGTCTATGGTGCCAGGCCTTTGCGGCGGGTTATTCAGAGATTGATTGAAAATCCATTATCAAAAAAGATCATTGCCGGTGAATTTCAGAAGAATAGTACAATAAGAGTGGATATCGTAAGGGGAGAGGTGGTTTTTAAGATGTGATAGAATCGGGAAATCCACAAGTCAGTCAGAGCGGGAGACGGGATTTGAACCCGCGACCCTCACCTTGGCAAGGTGATGCTCCACCACTGAGCTACTCCCGCGGAATAAAAACAGTCATTCAAGCAAATATTTTGCTTACTGGGAATATTATATATAGAAGTGATTAAAAGTCAACAGTCAATAACATTACAGGGAGGTAATAAAATATTGGGATTGTTTTTAATATAGTATTTGAAAACCCAATGATTGAAGTAATTTCACAATCCGTACACTGTCATGTGAAAATTTTTGGATTTCCAACACATAATTAGAAAACTCCCTGCGCACAGGATAATTGCTACGCAGTTCTTCAAAATATTTTTTCCTCTCTTCAGATTCAATATTGATTATTTCCTTCAAATTATTGTTGTCAGATAATGGATTGTGGATTTGTATAATGATGTGGTAAAGGGTGCGGAATAATTCATTCTTTTCTATTGATACTTTTATTTTTTCCCTCGTAACAGGCAAAACATCATCTTTTCTAATCTTTGAGTTCACTCCCAAAAATTTGCAAAGTTTATTATAAACAATGTAAGTTGCATTGAACTTACCATCAAGTGAATATCCTGCAATATGAGGGGTTCCGATGTCAACAAGTTTGAGCAGGTCAATATTTATGTCCGGTTCGTTTTCCCAGACATCAAGGATAATGCCACCAAGTTTCTTGTGGAATTTAATAAGCATTCTTTCATCAATAACTGCGCCCCTTGATGTGTTGATCAAAATCGTTCCCGGCTTAATTTTGTTTAAAAATTCCTCATCTATAAGATGTAATGTTTTGTATTTTCCTTTAAAAATCAGGGGAATGTGCAGCGTAACTATGTCTGCATCCGAAAGTCTTTTGAATGACAGATAGTTTTTGTTTTTCGTGCGATTGTATTTAGGAGGGTCATTTAATAATATCCGCATCCCAAGTGCTTTACACATTTGTGCAACCTTTGTTCCTACATTTCCAACGCCGATTATACCTATCGTCTTTTCTTTAAGAGAGAATTCTTTTTTTCTTGCAAGGAGAAGCAAACAGGCAATAACATATTCTGCAACTGATTGCGCGTTGGAACCTGGTGCATATAATAATTTTATCTTGTTTCTTCTTAGATAATTTCTATCAATGTGGTCTATGCCACTTGTCATTGAACCGACCATTTTTATCCTTGTGCCTTCCAGTAACTTACTATTCACCTTTGTCACCGTGCGCACAAGAAGAATATCAAAATTCTTGATATTCTTTTGGTTTATTTCTGACGCAGGTAGCAAATTCAGTGTTCCCAATTTTGGGAAAAAATCTTTCAAAAATGGTATCTTTTCATCAGCAGCAAATTTCAGTTCTGACATGAGACTAATTATATACATCCACCTGTTTTGTTCAAGGGTTGACTTGGTTCACATTTTAGATATAATCAACTTAATGCCTGCCAGAATCAAACAATATAATGTTGGACTGCTTGGATTTGGCAGGGTTCTGAGGGTCTTTGCAAAGCACTATCTTGAGAATAAAATAGAGATTGCCAAAAGATTTGGCTTCAGTTTGAAATTCATTGCAATTGTAGATTCAAAAAGTTTTGTCAGTGGAAATTTGGATATCAAAAAACTCATAAGTAGCAAAGAAAAAGGAAAATCCTTGAACAACATTATGAAAACGCCCCTTGAGGAAATTACGCCTTTAATTAGAAGCAAGAAGTTGGATATACTCATAGATGGTATACCTGGTTCAAGGATTGATGAAGGTGTTAGTTATCCAGTTTTGTATAATGCAGTGAAAAATGGAGTCCATCTTGTATGTGCGAATAAATCACCATTGGTATTTAAGGGGGAAGAACTTTTTGAATTATCAAAAAAGAAGAGGGTTTACATCGGTATGAGTGCAACAACCGCAGGCGCTCTGCCTATTTCAGGTATGATCAACAACGAATTGACCAGCGCTGGTGTCTATGCTGTGCGCGGTGTTTTGAATGGTACAAGCAATTTTGTACTTGATAAGATTATGTTTGAATCAAAAACAAAACTTCAGGCGATTCAGGATGCAATTAAACTTGGAATTGCTGAGCCGGATTACAGATTTGATCTTGAGGGAATAGATACCTGTTATAAGACTGTGCTTCTTGGTCTTCTTTTGACTGGGAAGTGTGCAGACTTGAAATCAATAACCTGTAAGGGAATTATGGAGCTAGATGAAAACGAGATTATAATGCATGTTATGAATGGCATGGTTGTTAGGTTAATCGGAAATCTTCTAATAAGCGAGGGAAAGCCTATCATTTCGGTTAAACCGGAGATTCTTGAAAAAAATGATCCTTTGTATGGCGTATATGGGTCAAACAAAGGGGTTACATTTCGCACAAAGTATATGGGTGATTTGACTTTGACCGGAGGCGCTTCTGGATTGGTTGCTATCGGTGCTACCATAACAAAGGACATTATCAATCTTCACAAGTTTTGTTGCAAAAAATAGATGAGAATCCTTGCCATATCTGATATCCATGGCCGGATTAATTATGACAAAAAAATTGTTAGTATCCTGAGCAATGTTGACCTAATTGTAATCTCCGGTGATATCACAAATTTTGGCGGGAAAAAAGAGGCTTTGACAGTGCTTAATACAATCAGAGAGATTAGCAATAACATCCTTGCGATTCCAGGTAATTGTGACCAGTTGGAAGTACTGGATGTTTTAAAAAGTGAGAATATAAATCTCCACGGTGAGATTAAAGAATTCAATGGACTGATATTTTTCGGCATTGGCGGAAGTGGTTTTACTCCATTCAGGACACCACAGGAATATTCTGATGAAGAAATTGAAAGAATTCTGAGCAATTACAAAAAGCAAGATGGTAGGGAGATATTTGTTAGCCATGCTCCACCAATTAATACAAAAGTTGATAAAACATTAATGGGTATGCATGTCGGTAGTGAACATATTCGTGAATTCATTGAAAAAAATCAACCTGACCTATGTCTTTGCGGTCATATACATGAAGCGCGCAATATTGACAGGATTGGAAAGACAGCTATTGTAAATCCTGGTCCATTTCCAAAATTCTATGCGATGATTGAAGTTAGTGATAAAATACAGGTTGAACTTTATAATGCTTAAAGATAGAAGCAGTTGGCGGTGGATTAAAAAATTTATTCCCGTGGTTTGGAGTTAAGGCGTGAGCCTTTTAGAAAAGCAATTGGTTAAATCGCTGCCTATTTTTTCAAGAAATTTTTCTGGATTCACCATTGCTGTTTTTTTGTTTTTCGCAATCCTAATGATTGAATAGGTTTTGACTACTCCATACCTCTTCAAATTTAAACCAGGTTCATAATCTCCACAAACTAAAACAACTGGTTTGTGATATCTTTTGCATATCTGTATTATCTTACCAGTTGCCTTGCCGTAGAAGGTTGTTCTGTCAATCTTTCCTTCGCCTGTGATAATCAAATCAGCATTTTTGATCTTTTTGTTGAGTCTAAATATCTTCTCATAGTAGTCAAATCCGGAGATGATTTTTGCATTCAGGATTGCATGCATTCCGCCACCAATTCCACCAGCTGCACCGCTTCCTTTTATTTTATCAAGGTCTATTTCATATTCCTTAAGAATTATTTCTTTAAAGTTTTTTAAACCCTGATGGATTATTGGGAGTTCTTTTTTTGTTGCACCTTTTTGTGGTGCATATACAATCGCCCCATTTTCGCCGGTGAGTGGATTAGAAACATCCACAAGAACAAGAAATTCAATTGATTTTAATGATTCTATTTCAGTATCATCTATTTTATGTAAATTTAAAAGTCCTGAGCAATTCGTTTTAATTGATTTTGAATTCTTATCAAGAAATCTTACGCCGAGTACAGACATCGCACCAATGCCACAGTCTATTGTCCCGCTGTCTCCAACACCAATAATAATTTTTTTACATCCCCTTCTTATACTATCTTTAATCAATTCTCCCACACCAATTGTTGTTGTTTCTAACGGATTTCTTAGATGTTCCGGGATCAAATAAAGTCCTGATGCCTGTGCGAGTTCAATTATCGCAAGTTTCTTTCTCTGAACAATGCCGTATCGTGCCTTGATTTTTTTGCCAAGGGGACCAGTAACATTACAGGAGATATAATTGCCTTTGAAATATTCCACGATTGTAGTTAGTGTGCCAAGGCCACCATCAGCAATTGGCGTTTCCTGTATATTAATATCTGACTTTATCTTTCTAATTCCTCTGGCAATGGCACTTGATACATCTTTTGATATCATTGAACCTTTGAAACTCCCTGGAACAATGAGTATCTTCAATTTTTGCCCCTTATAACTTCAGGATTTACCAGATTGGGTGGTATTTTGTTTTTTATCAATGCAGTTATTAAATTCTGGGCACACACCAATGCCATATTTGTTCGTGTCTCAAGGGTTGCAGAGCCAATATGGGGAAGAAGAAGGGCATTATCCATTTTTAATAATTCTTCTGACACTTTGGGTTCATTTTCAAAGACATCAAGTGCACAGCCTGCAATCTTCTTGTTTTTGAGCGCTTTTATTAATGCCTTTTCATCTATGATAGGTCCGCGTGCTGTGTTTATTATAAATGCCGTTTTTTTCATTAGATTGAATTCCCGCTGAGAGAACAAATGATATGTTTCTTTTGTCAGAGGCGTATGGATTGTGATGAAATCTGCATTTTTAAGAATGTAATCAATGGGTTTATAGTGGAGTGATAAGATTTTTTCTTGTTTCATTGAAAGTCTGATTCTATCATAATAGAATATCTGCATCCCGAACCCTCTTGCACGGCTTGCAACCGCCCTGCCAATTCTGCCCATCCCGATTATACCGATGGTTTTGTGATGAACATCATTACCCAAAAATAACATTGGTGCCCAGCCTTTAAATTTACCTTTTCTCAGAAATCTTTCGGCCTCGGCAATGCGACGGGCAACGGCGATTATCATACCAAAGGTCAGCTCAGCGGTTGTCTCAGTCAATACATCGGGAGTGTTTGTGACCATAATACCCCTTTTTGTTGCTTCGGCTATGTCAATGTTGTTGTAACCCGCAGCGTAGTTTGCAATGATTCTCAATAGTGGTGCGCTTTCTATTATTTCCTTATCAATGTTATCGGTGAGCAAAGAGATCAATCCCATTTTATCCTTTACGGCTCTTATTAATTCTGTCTTCTTTATCGGTCCATCTTCACCAAATACTGCTACATGGAAATACTTTTGCAATAGACCATACACAGATTGCGGTATTTTTCTGGTGATGAGGATTTTGTTTCGTCGGTTCATATAGAATTAAACATATTTTTTGAGAAAAATCAAGATTGCAAATACTGCTCCAATGCAGGAGAAAAAAGAGAGATATTAAATTTCCAGAACAGGGAATAAAAGAACCTCTTGACAATATGAAATTTATTGCTATACTTATACTATGAATTTAAACCGAAGGAAAAATTTAGTTGTCAATCGTTTACAATATAGGATGCTGATACATTCATTGGGAATGGTGATTGGTGTATCTATTGTTCTTGTTGCCATTTTTGTTCTAATCTTTGGAACCGAGCGGATTTTTGCAACGGGCACATGTTATTTTGTTCGCATTGCGGTTTTTATTGTCATTGCCTTGATTTTGTATTATATAAGTTATATTACTATATTAAGGCTGTCAAATAGAATCTATGGTCCGCTGCACAGACTTTCTTATTATCTCAAACAGTTGAGTGAAGGAATTGAGACCGGTGAAATAAAATTTCGTAAGAATGATATTGTAGATGGCATTCAGGACATCTATAACGAATTATGCCATTCTCTCACGAAAACCTTGCATTATGATTATAATGAACTGGTGAATACATTTTCGCAACTGGAAGATATCCTTGATAAAATTCATAACAAGTCCATTAATGATGAAGACCTTTATGTTTCTCTGGAAAACATCTGTTCACGGCTTGCAAGTGCACTTGACCTAACGACCAGTGCACTCCATCAGAAAGAAAACGGCTCTTAGTTTTCTAACTGAATGAAATTTTTAAGGTACTACCTTCAGGAATTTATGTTTCCCTGCTTTGATAACAACAGGTTTAGTTATTCTAATGATACAACCAATATCTTTTATTTTCTCACCGTCAATATCTATCGCTCCTTCCTTTATTTTTCGCTTCGCTTCAGCACGTGATGGCATAAGATTTGTATTTACAAGTAAGTCAACTATATTGATTTCTCTGACTTTTAGATGAAATTCCTTAAGTTCGGTTGGTAATTCTTTCTTTGTGAAAATCTTCTCAAATTCCAGGGCTGCCCTTTCTGCATCTTCTGGTGAGTGATACATTCGGACAAGGGTTTTTGCCAGATCAAATTTTGCATCGCGAGGATTGATTGTGCCATCTTTAAGACCCTTTCGGTACTCTTCTATTTTATGCGGAAAGGCATCTGTGGTGAGTTCAAAATACTTTATTATCAAATCGTCAGGAATAGACATCACCTTTCCAAACATCTCTTTGGCTGATTCTGAAATACCTATGTAATTTCCATAACTCTTACTCATTTTCCTTACACCATCAATCCCTTCAAGAATGGGCATAGTTATTACAATCTGGGGGTTCATGTTGAACTCTCTCATCAATTCCCTTCCAACAAGCAGATTGAATTTTTGGTCAGTTCCACCGAGTTCAATATCAACCTTTGTTGCGACTGAATCATATGCCTGACACAATGGGTAGATTATTTCGTGCATATATACCGGGATTCCATCTCTTAGACGTTGTGAAAAATCGTCTCTTTCAAGTATACGTGCTACAGTATATTTTGCAGCAAGTTCAATGAAATCATAAATGCTTAGGGCACCGAGCCATTTTGAATTATAAACAAATTCTGTCTTCTTCGGATCAAGAATTTTAAAGATCTGCTCTTTGTATTTTGCCATGTTCTTTCTGATTTGTTCTCTTGATAGTTTGGGACGGGTTTTCGCAAGTCCACTTGGGTCGCCAATCATTCCTGTAAAATCCCCAACTACCAATACTACAGTGTGTCCTAAGTCCTGAAATTGCTTCAATTTTCTCAATTGGACACTGATTCCAAGATGTATTTCTGGTGCTGATGGGTCAATTCCGAGTTTAACCCTTAATGGTTTACGCCGCTTCAATTTTTCTATTAGTTCATCCTTAGAAATAATCTCCGCGGTATTTATTTTGATCAATTCATACTGCTTTTCTGGTTCCATTTTTATAAATCCTTTCCCAGATGTCTTTGGTTTTTTCTTTAAGTTCAAAATCATAATTCACCATCTTGTTCTCATAATCAGAACTTGATAATATTTCTGCTGCTGCCTCATCTGCGGGTTTTGCCTTGGTTTCAAGCACAAATCTCTTTGCCATTGAGTAGTGATCACGGATCGGGCAGGGTCTTAGTAAATCGCCCTCGCGCCAATATTTGAATTGCCATTCCCTGATTTTTCTGTGCAGGGGTAGATTTATCAAATCATTTAGATTCCCACCTTTTTCATAAATTTCTTTCAGATTTGCAGCAGCATAAGGAAAGAATACACAAGGGTAGACATTTGCCTGCCAGTCAAGATAGAAATAGCCACCGGGCCTGCCTGCTGAGATACATCCATCAGAGACCGGTCCGTGATTCCAGAAATCAGCATACATAATCTTTCTATCCCTGATGATCTTCCAACTCTTTTCCCAGAGCATCACCCTCTGCTCTGGTGTGGGAATCAGTTCCGGTGCGATATCCCTGCCAATAGGCATATAATGGAAAACCCAGGCATAGGCAGCGCCAAGTTTGTTGAAATAGAAATCAATAAATTCATCAGAGACAATCTCTTCAGCATTATCCTTTGTGGCAGTTATTGATATGCCGAATGTCACACGGTGTTTTTTCAAGAGGGTTAATGTCCTGACTATTTTATCAAAGAAACCCTTGCCCCTTCGTTTTTCAGTCGTTTTTTCCATACCTTCCACAGATATTGCTGGTGTTATATTTCCGAGTTCACCAAATTTTTCTGCAACTTCTTCATTTATCAAACTGCCATTTGTATACATTAAAAATAATGAGTCCGGATGTTCTTCAAATATATCAATTATTCCCTTATTATCCCACTTATATAGCATTGGCTCGCCACCAGAGATAACAACAAACCTTGCACCCCAGAGTTCACGCATCTCTTTTATTGCCCTTGAAAAGATGTCGTATGGTAACTGGTCTTTTTCTGATGCAGAGTTTGCATAACAACCCTTACATCTTAGATTACACCTTTTGGCAGGTGATATCGTCATAAAACCGGGTGGGTCAAATCCAAATATCGCCCGGAACTCTTTCTCTTTTTCTGCCCTCAAGTTGCTTAAAATTGCCTTATTAACAATTGTATCGGTGAATTTTGATGTAGTGCCAAAACGTATTCCTGAATAGACCATTGCCCTGAGCATATAAAATTTATCCTGTATCACACCTGGCAAACCAACTGGACCAGGTACATTCTTTAAGGCAAGCCAGATTCCTTTTTCTACAGCGGGTAATAGTATGGGACGGAGCAGAGGATTATTCCCACCATGAAAAATTCCGTATAATAGATTTTTCATAAGGAAATTATTTATCTTTACCTTTGTCTCCAATTGCATATAAAATTATATCTAAAAGAAAAAGTTTGTCAAATAGATATTTAAAACTTAAGTCTCAATTAAAATCAATTTATTATCTGAGTTTTGAATCAGGGATCATTGAACAGGCGATTCTAAGAAGGTCATTTAATTCTTTATCATCAAAGGTTTTATTACGATATATTTTTTTATAGGCATTAAAAGGAATGAATTTTTGTAAAGCCCATCTTTTTGCCCCTATTATTTCTTCTCCTATCTTTCTTATTGCCATTTCATCAATCAAGCCCGGAACACAGGTCGTCCTGAACTCATAATCAAGTTTTGATTCCACAAGGATTTTTATTGTTTTTCTAACCTTCTCAATAAGACCCGGATTTGTTTTTGGATTCCTGCCAGTGGCAACAAAGTATGTCTGGTCAAGCGGTGCCTTGATATCCATTGCAACATAATCAATAAGTCCAGATCTTATCAGAGATAAAAGTTCTTCAGGAAATGAACCATTGGTGTCAATTTTGATTAGGAGATTATTTTTTTTGATTTTTTTTGCTATCTCAATTATATCATCAAAGAATAATAAAGGTTCACCACCAGTGAGAACGATGCCATCAATCCAGTTTTTCTTCTGTGAAATTTTTTTTAAGATTTCATCAATATTATATTCTGGATATTTTTCCGGATTTATTATCAACCGCCAGTTTTGACAGAAAGGACATCTAAAATTGCATCGGTCAAAGAAAAGGACAGAGGTTATTTTTCCATCCCAGTCAATCAAAGAAGTTTCAATGAAGGCGCGAATCATAAAATGGTTAAATGGTTGAATGGTTGAATGGTTAGATGATTCAATTCGGAATATGTAAATATCTTGCCTGGATTTAAAATGTTTTTCGGGTCAAATTCTTTTTTTATTCGCATCATCAATTCAATCGTTTTCTTATCAAGGGCAAGCGAGAGAAAATGGATTTTTGATAATCCGACACCGTGCTCTGCAGTTATTGTTCCGCCAAGTTTTATTGTAATCTCATACATCTCGCGTCTCATTTTAGTTATTTTCTCTGTATCTTCAATGTTTTTTTCAGCATTTTCTATGTATCCAACATCGGTATGCATATTACCATCTCCCAGATGCCCAAATGCATAGAGTTCGCAACCAAAATTTTTTACACATTCTCGCAATTGATTGAGCAATTCAGGTATTCTATCTCTGGGAACGACCAGGTCTTCTCTTGCAATTATCTTGGTCTGTGATTTTAGAGAATCGCCTATCTTTTTCCTTATTTCCCATATTCGCTCTCGGTCATAAATTGTCTCTGCTACAAATACATCCAGGGCATTGAATTTCAATGCTATGTCTCCAATCTTTCCCCACATTTTTCTGATGTATTCTTTATCATCACCATCTATTTCAACGATTGTATGTCCATTTGCTTCACTGTATGGAACATTTCTCTTAAGATATTTTTCAACCATTCTCACAACATCGCCTTCCATAAGTTCAATTGCAGTGGGGGTAAGACCACTCCTCAAGACTTCAATTGAGAATTTGGATGCCTCTGATACAGTCTTAAACGGTATGTAAAGGTCTACGACAAATTCAGGCAGGGTCAATGTTTTTATTATCGCTTCAGTGACAATGCCCAGGGTGCCTTCAGAACCGATAAACAAATCAATCATATCATAACCAGTCACATTCTTGAGCAATTTGCCACCCAATTTGATTATTTCACCGTCAGCAAGAACTATTTCCAGACCTGTTATGTAATTTTTTGTGACACCATACTTCATTGCCCTTGGTCCACCAGCACATTCGGCAATATTGCCACCGATGGTGCAGGAATCAAGGCTTACAGGGTCAGGAGGAAAAAAAAGATTAGAATGAGCAAGCTCTTTTTCCATCATTCCGGTTATGATGCCCGGCTCCACAATTGCCATCAAATTTTCTCTATCAACCTCTTTGATGTGATTCATTTTTTCAAGTGACAAAACGATACCATTATAAATCGGAACCGCACCTGCAGATAGACTCGTTCCACCACCACGCGGGGTCACCGGTATCAGATTATCATTCGCAATTTTCATTATCTCTGAGATCTGTTTTGTATTTATCGGTTTTACTACAACTTCAGGCATTGAATGATAAAGTGGTGTTTCATCATGGGCATAGTTTTCAAGAGTTTCTTTCCCTAATATAACATTTTCCTTTCCGACAATGGAAATAATTCTTTCTATGACCTTTTCATGTATTTTTTCATACATAGATCTTTAATTCTTTTTTTATCTTTCCAATATCATTCTCATCAGGCAAAAATGGAAAATTTCTTATATCATCGCCGGGAAGGGAATCAGAATATGGACGATTACATGCTACTTCTCCATCTACACCTGGACAACCACTCGTCATAAAAGGTTTTCCTGAATTAATATGTTCCTCAAGTTCAGAATTCGGGATATGAAATTTCAAAATTCTATCCTTCTCATCAAATTCAATCTCTTTGATTGTGCAGATATCTTTATTTATCAAATACCTTGCAAGCTGGACTCTGCGATAGGTTCCAATATGCGGTGGATTGTGATGTGCAAGTATTGAATCTGGTTCAGGGAAAAAGCTGAATAGATGGGTTTCAATCCCGTTATTCTGTGCCTTTTGAATTGCCTCAACCATTTCTTTTTCTGTTTCACCAAGTCCAACAATGAGATGGACACCTACAAAACCCCTGCCAAATGCCACAACCGCATCCTGTAGTGCTTTCCAGTAAATATCCCATTTGTGCGGTCCCTTGACCCCTCTTTCTCTAAACTGCTCAAAAAGACGGGGTGTGCAGGTATCTACGGCTATGCCGAGGCGATCAGCACCGAGTTTTTTCATTTCAAAGAAATCTTTTTGGCTAAGGATTGTTGGAGCAGCAAGGACTGATATTGGCGATGGTAATTCACCATGGAGCATCTTGATGATATTTTTTGTATCATTTACTGCCCTGCGATTTGTAATCATTGAAATACAGATTCGTTTGACATAATCATTTTTCTGCTTTATTCTCTGTACAACTTCATTGATTGGATAATTATTCCATTCAACCCTTATAAAACTCTTTTCTCTATATTCACCAGGTCTTTTCATAGATAATCCACAATATGCACAATTCCCTGCACAACCATTATCATAGGTGAGGAGAATATTTATACAGGGTGATTTTGCATTTCTATAAAACAAGCCATTTTTAAAACCAAGCACCATTGCTGCTGCCTGACTGATCCGGACATAACCTGGACTTTCCATTTTTCACCCCCTTCTATAATGAACAGCAGGTTTTCTGCCATTCAACAAAAAGTTTAAAATCCTTTGCCTTTGCTATTGCTTCATCTGCAGGCAGGGCAATACGATTCACCCCACATTCAATTGCCCATAGATCTATGTCTTTGCATCCCCTTTTACGGGCACAACCCAATGCAATGATAACAGCGGGCATTTTAAACCGTGCATATATTATCAATCTGACAATATCTTCTATATCTGGTGTTTTGATATTTTCCATCGGCGTGCCGGGAACCGGCATAAGGCTGACAAAGACGATTGTTTTAACAGGAAATTTTTTTATTATGTCAATTGCCCTGTATTCACCAACAATCCTTCCATAATCTATGCCGACAACGATGTGTGGTATGACAGGAATTTGAGCTTTAAATAAATTTTCTATTGTCGCTATGATATCAGAGACCTTTTTATCAGTTCTATAAACATTTCTTATTGTATCATCATCACCGATGACGTCTATAAGTGTCTGGTCAATACCTGCCTCTTTTAGCATAATACAGGTCTTATAGTCTATGATACCACAGTGCAGGGAAATTTTCAGCCCGGTTCTTTCCTTAATTTTTTTAATTGCTGGGATAAACTTTGTTAAAGGGATTTTGTGGTTTGTATCAAAACCACCACTGAGAAGGAATCCCACCGCATCATTTTGATAAAGTAATTCAGCAGTATCTAATAGTTCTTCCGGTTTATTCACGGGAATCATAGATTCTAAGAGTTTGCCCTGACAATGGTCACAATTTAGTCCACAGGATGTTCCAGTCAATGATATACCGGGAAAGTTGCCTTTGACACCATTGTAATAAAACATTCCTGGTATGTAGAATGTGATTTTCTTTCCGTGATGAGAATAAGATATTTCCCTTGCTCTTTTTGCGAGTATTTTTAAATCATCCATAGTATTCAGGGAATGACACCCAGCATTCCTTTAATATATCTTCTAACTTATGCCAGTTTTCTTCCATTT
Source organism: bacterium (assembly GCA_049700315.1). Lineage (GTDB taxonomy): Bacteria > Hydrothermota > Tepidihabitantia > SM23-42 > JAOAFX01 > JAOAFX01. The sequence goes on along the minus strand of JBNAVN010000019.1, from coordinate 12,711 downwards.
TTTTTCTTTTTTTGATTGCCCGGTTCAGTTCTTTTAGATATATGTTTTGCCATTCTTCTTCGTAAGTATGGAGCAGATTTAAGTCATTTCTTTTTAAAGCCTTCGTCACTGCCTGTGCAGCAAATTTTCCACATACTACTGCCTGGGGAATACCCGCACCCGTGATTGGGTGTGTCTGACCTGCGGCATCACCAACGAGGAGGATATTATTCTTTGTTGTTTTTACCGGTCCACCCACCGGAATGAGTCCGGTGATAGTTTTTATAGGTGTATTAATAATTTTCCTATCTTGGACAATTTTTCCAACAAATTGCAAAAACAAATCTTTGATTTTTATTTTATAACCAGTTTTCACACCCAGACCAACATTGGCACTATATTTTTTGGGAAATAACCAGGCATAACCACCAAAGAAATTTTTATCAAAATAAACTTCTGTGTATTCCATATTTTCCATCAATGGTAACTCCTGTTGATAGGCAACAACATAATCTTTATATCGTTTGTTTATTAAACGACTGACACGGGAATTTGGTCCATCAGCACCGACAATGATTTTGGCACTTACTTCTATTAACTTGCCATTTTTAGCAAGCAAAATTTTACTGTTTTCAATCCCAAGAAATTTTGTTTTTAACCATAAACAGACACCAGCCTTTAAGGCATTCAATGTTAAATATTTATCAAAGACCGAACGATTTAGCATATAACCCGGGGCACAAAACTCATAAGTAGAATTATCGGGAAAATATAACTTCATCCCTTTTATTCTATTGGTAATTGCATCTTCGGAAATAGATACCTCTTTTAAAAGGAGGGCAGGGATATATTCTGCGCATTGAACTGGAACTCCTATTTCTTTCTTTTTGTCAATCATTAAGACACTAAATCCTTCGCGGGCAATATGCCAGCCAGTCATTGAACCAGCCGGTCCAGCACCAACGATTAATACATCAAATTTCATTTAGCACCTTCTTCAATAATTTTAGATTGAGACTCGTCTGATTTTCAAATTCACCCCTGTAGGCAAAAGATGCCTTGCCTAAATCATAACAGGTTTCATTATTTATGTCAAGCAGTATTGCCGGGATACCTGCTGACTCAAATGCATCCTGATGTTTTGTATAAAATTGTTCACAACAACATCCAATATATGCCGATGCCTTGATCCTTTTTAGCTTTCTGAGATTTGCTAATAAATCTTCAAAGCTCGTTATTGTAATTGGTTTCATATTTGATTCAAGGGCTAATTTATAGGCATCGCCCACCGTGCACTCTTTGCACATCTTGCATAGATCTTCATACCGGTAAGGACATTCAGTTGATTTTGCACAATATGGGAGGAGTAGATGATCTGGTCTTTTATTGAGAATCCCTTCGTACGTGCCGTTGACAAGGAATATATGGTTTGATTCTTCGGGCGGGATGCCGAGGTTTATGATCTTCAATTTTTCAAACAACCCTTCTATAATCTTTATAAAATCTTCAATGCGCGCATCTGGAATATATAGATTTTTTTGATTCTGAAAATGTTCTCTTATTTTCTGAATAATCATTTCCCTTTCAAGGGGAATTTCTTTAAACAATGCCTCAAGGTCAAATATTGCCCGGGATGGATAGGCAAAGAAATCGCCAATGAATATTGCGCTTTGAATCCTTTTCTGACGCAGGTTAAGGGTGAAGAATGCCTTTATTTTTCCCGCCTTACTCATTTTTGTGATATAAATTACTGGTTGTTCAGAAACGGGTAATCTAACTTTGTATATCCATTTATTTGAACGGAATCTTTCTAAATATTTCTTGAACTCTTTTAATTCAGGTTCGGTCAGATTTGATTCAATGAGTTTTATACCGAAATGTTTTTCAAAACTCTTTTTGATCAAATCTTTAAGTATTTTGGTGTCAGGCGTATAACCAATTTCCCATTTGATACAGGTGACCCTTTCTTTTAATGAATCGATCTCATGCTTTTTCAGTTTTTCAATTGGAATACGGAGCGCACGCAACATTGTATCTACATCAAAATCAACGAGCAGTGTCCCCTGAAATAAAAATGCATTTCCGGATTCAGCACCACCGGTACCGGAAATCTTTCTGCCGTTTACTTCAATATCATTCCGCCCCCGGAAGTTCGCCTTTATACCGAGTTGACCGAGCATATTGATCACCGGTAAAGAGAGTTTTTTAAATAATTCAACATTGGGGACAGAATGATTGAAAAAATCTTTACTACAAATTATCTCCCAGCCAAGTTGTGTTTTGTCAAAATAAATGGTACCACCACCGGTTATACGACGGTTTATATCAATGCCCATTTTATTACAGTAATCAACTCTGATTTCCTGTTCAATAGACTGGTGGAATCCAACAAGAGCAGAGGGTGGATTGAATTGTAGTATTCTAAGTGTATTCGGTATTTGGTTTTTTGCCCGCAGTTCAAGGAGCATTTCATCAAGAGCCATATTTTCAGGTGCGGTTAGAATCCCGGTATCAAGAAATCGCCACTTCTTATTATTCATTAATTCTTACCACGGGCGATTGAAAGGATGATACCAATTCCGATAAAACAGGCAAGTAATGAAGAACCACCATAACTTATAAAAGGTAAAGGAACGCCCGTGATCGGTAGTATACCTATTGTCATTCCCATATTGATAAATGTCTGATACAGAAACCATGATAAAACTCCAATTACTACAAGGCTCAGACATCTATTTTTTGTTTCGCGGCCAACCTGTAGAAGTTTTCTAAAAAGGAGGATGTATAAGAAAATGGTGACCAAGATACCAATCAGACCAAATTCTTCACAGATACATGAGAAAATAAAATCGGTATGCCGTTCTGGAAGAAATTCTAATTTTTTTTGAGTGCCCGATAAAAATCCTTTACCGAATAATTGTCCTGAACCAATAGCAATCCTTGATTGTATTGACTGCCAGGACATGCCTTTTGGGTCGATCCAGGGAGAGAGGAAAGTGATTATCCTTTTTTGCTGGTATGATTTTAATGAATGCCAGATGACAGGAGTGATGAGTCCGATGATTGGATTAGCAACAAGATGATACAATATTTCTGTGAGCCTTTTCCTTGTATATACAAAGATGCCAAATAGGACCATAAAACCAAGCCATATATATATTGAAAAACTTGTGATCGCAGCGATAATGGGCGAAAAGAAAATAACGATCTTTGAAATGGGCATGCCTGCCCAGAAGAACATCAAACACATTATCGGGAAGAATATCTGGGCAGCTCCAAAGTCAGGTTCTACAAAGATGAGGGCTGATGGGATTGCGATGATCAGTAAGGGAATCAGGAAATCAGTGAATTTCTCCAATTTTTTCTTTTCTGACAAATAACTGGCAAGGAACAGTATCGTGCCAATTTTGGCGAATTCGGATGGCTGTAAATTGAAAAACCCAATGTTGATCCAGCGTTTTGGATATCCGGTAGAGTAAAAAAGAACTATTAGAGTGAGAAGGCAGGTTAAAACATACAAGGGCAAAGCAATAGTGGGCCACAAACGGGGAGATGCTCTTGCAATTATGATTGTGATAGCCAGGGCGCCTATTAACCATAATATTTGCCTTAGGAAATAGCCCATTCCGCCAGTTGAATAAATCATTACCAATCCAATCAGAGAAATGATTGTAGCAATAATGAGAATGTTTTTGTTAATGTCTTTCATAGGAGATTGGATGGTTGATCGTTTGAAAGGTCTTTATGATTTTTCCAGCAATAGGGGCTGCAACACTTCCACCCTGACCGGCATTCTCTACAATTACACAAACAAGAATCTCAGGATTTTCAGAAGGTGCATAACCGATAAATATTGAATGGTCTTCACCGTGGGGATTCTCAGCTGTTCCTGTCTTTCCGGCTATTTTCAGACCCGGAACCTGAGCCATCATACCTGTTCCCTTTTCAACAACCCCGGTTAATGCCTGACAGATGATATTTATTGCTTCTTTCTTTGTTTGCAGTTTCAAACCCGGTGTCTTTGATTCTTTAATCAGATGCGGAGTGATCAATGTATTTTCAGAATTTGCAAAAACTGTATAGGCACGTGTAAGTTGCAACGGTGTTGCAAGTATGTCACCTTGTCCGATACTCAGATTCAGAATATGCCCTTCGGTCCATCCTTTGCCATAGCGTTTTTCCATCCAGTTGCGATCCGGTAATATACCTGTTTTTTCCTGGGGTAAATCAATGCCCGTTGGTCTCCCAAAACCAACTTCAGAAAGGATCCTGGCTATTTTGTCAATACCAACATATCTACCTAACTGATAGAAATATACATCGCAGGATTGAATAATGGCGTCGATTAGCGCAAGACTTCTGTGAATCTTCCAACACCCAAAATGTCGATTGCCGAATTTCAAACCGCCTGCACAGGGTTCAAATCTTTTTGTTTGGTCAATCAAACCTTCATCAAGACCTGCAAGGGCAATGAACGGTTTTATTGTAGAGCCAATGGGATAACAACTCATTGTTGCACGGTCATAAAGAGGAGCATCCACAGGATTATTGAGGACCTGCCATTCTGAGTCAGTTAACCCATGCACGAAGCGATTTGGATCAAATCCGGGTTTAGAATAGATAACATAAATCTCACCGTTCTGGGGATTTAATGCTACTACCGCCGCCCTGGGAAATTTCTTGAGGAATTGTGCAGTTGAATCTGTCAGTTCAAGATCAATTGTAGTATAAAGGTCTTTACCTGGTGTTGGCGGGACCGGCCTGTACTCGGATACTTTGCCCAGTTCCCGTCCTTTTACATCAACTTCAATATAGTCAATGCCGTCAATTCCTTTCAAAATTGATTCATACTTTTGCTCTATGCCAATACGTCCAACATAATCACCAATTTTGTATTCCTTCAGTTGTTTTAGTTCTATTTCAGTGATTTCACTTACATAACCAAGTGCGTGGCAGAATAGTTCCTGAAAAGGATAATTGCGTACCGGTTCAATGCCTACCTCAACTCCAGGCAGGTCTTCAAGTGACTCTTCAATCAGTGAGATTTGTTCAAAAGGGACATCACGATTAATCTTCACAGAGATATATGGATTCTTCTCCAATTTCATTTTCTTCTGTATTGAGTTTACATCAACCATTAGTATGGATGCAATCTTTTCAAGGCAGGCTTGCTCAACCAATGCAGGAACTACCGAGACATAAAATGCAGGTCGGGTATTTGCTATTTCTCTTCCACGGCGGTCATAGATATTCCCCCTGGGCGCTGTCGTATATTTCTTTTTTATGCGATTCTCCTCAGAAAGACGATAATATTTTCTTCCTTCAAAAATCTGCAATTTAAGACAAAAAATCACGATTACAGCAAAAACTCCGAAGATTAGTCCCTGGAATAAACGGTATTTCTTTAGGTCCTCATCCATACCCTGAAGAATAACTTGCTAAAGAAGTAGTATATGGGCACACATAAAACAATCGTAAATAAGATAGTAGTGACATTGAAGGTAATTCCGTTCATTACATAGAGCAATAGTATACGAATCAAGTAGAAGGCAAGGAAAACAAATATCAAAGTTACTGGTTCCCGGACAAAATATTTTTTGAAAAAAATCAACACCTGCCCCAGAATCAAAAAGATCAAAGTATTCAGGCCCAATGATACGGGGTAGTAGAGGTCAATTAGAAGTCCGACAAAAAAGGTAAATGCAATGGAAAATTTTTCGTCATCATTAAGGATTATGAAAAATAGAATTATGGAAATGAAATCAATGGTTGAATTTACTGGCAGAAAGATGTAGCATAAGATAAAGTATAATGCGTATCTCATTATCTCCTAATAGATTATGTATACATAGTTTAGCTGATTGATTTTGAGCGCCGGTGTGATAATGACTTCTTTAAAAAACAAATCATTGCTGTAATTTATTTCAGCCACCGTTCCCACAAAAATCCCCTTAGGAAAGATCTCGCTCAAACCAGAAGTATATATTGAATCACCTTTATTGATTTCATCGTCAATTTTGACATATTCAAAAGTCAGGCGGTTATTCTTCCTGACTATTCCATAAATGCCTGTTTTTACATCAACCGCGCTGATGGCAAATCCCTCGTTTTCAAAGGTTTCCACAATACCGGTATTTGTGGTGAGCGCTTTTATTCTTCCGACGAGTTTATCCTGTAAGATTACCGGGTTATTGATATTCAGCCCCAGTGATTTTCCTCTATCAATATACAAAAATCCATTGAAATTCAATGGATCCCTGCCGATGATGTTCGCTTTCAGTAATCTCAAGTTTTGCTTCAAGATTGTATCTGGAACTGAGAGGTTTCTCAAAGAATTCTTCAAGTTTTCATTTTCAACCTGTATCTCACTCAACTTGCTCTCAAGTTCGTCAATTCTTTTTTGCGAGATGCTGAGATATTGAAAGAAATTGCTTAAATGTCTTACAGGAAATAAAAGAATTTCGGAAAGGTGCGTGCTGATATAAAAGTCAGCGGTTTTGTTCAAAACGATGAAAATGAGAGAAATTGTGGAGAAAATAATGAAAAGAAAAATTTGAATGCGAGACAACTATTCTCTCTTCAAAGTGAAAATTACTTTTTCATACTTTTGCATATCTTCAAGGATTTTGCCAGCCCCAAATACCACAGCCTTATTAGGTTCTTCGGCAACTGTTACAGGCAGATTCGTTTCCTCACGGATGAGTGTATCAATACCCCTGAGCAAAGAACTACCGCCAGCCATATAGATGCCTGAATTTACAATATCAGCAGCAAGTTCAGGAGGAGTCTTTTCAAGGGTAAGACGCACTGCTTCTATTATCATAGAAAGGGGTTCCTGAATTGCCTCTCTGACTTCATGACTTGTCAGTCTGATGGTTTTGGGAATACCTTTTACAAGATCCCTGCCCCTGACCTCTATTGTCTTATCTTCTTCAGTCGGAAATGCATTGCCAATTGCTATCTTAATTTCTTCTGCGGTCTGCTCACCGATAATAAGATTGTAATTCTTCTTTATGTACTGAACTATGGCATCATCCATTTCATCGCCCGCAACCCTTATGGAATTGTTGGTTACAATGCCGGAAAGTGCTATTACAGCAATTTCAGTAGTGCCACCACCAATATCAATTATCATATTCCCCTGGGGCATATTCACCGGAAGATTGATACCGATTGCTGCGGCGATTGGTTCAGAAACAAGGTAGACTTCCCGTGCTCCAGCCGCCTCAACAGAATCTCGCACTGCTCTTTTTTCCACTTCAGTAATACCTGATGGCACACAGATGATAACTCTTGGACGGGTAAAGAGTTTCTTCTGCTGGATTTTTTCAATGAATGTTCTTAAGAGCAGTTCCACCATTTCAAAATCCGCAATAACGCCATCTTTCATTGGTCTGATTGCCCTGATATCTTCAGGAGTCTTCCCCAACATCCTCTTTGCCTCTTCGCCAACCGCCACACATTTTTTGGTTTTTGTGTCTACCGCGACGACAGTTGGTTCATTGAGGACTATCCCACGGCCATTGACATAGATAAGGGTCGTGCAGGTTCCCAGGTCAATTGCCACATCACTTAAAAAGTGGCTTCTCAAGTTCTTCAAGAAAGTGATCAAGTTGAATCCCAAAGGATGCCTCCTTATACGGAGTATAATACTTATTTTTTATAGAATGTCAAGGACTCTATTGACTGGATGATAAAACTGGGTATATTTTATTATGGCTGATAAGATAAAACCTGGACCGTATAATTATTGTGATTATCGTTGTGACCGTTGTGAGGAAAAGGATAATTGCCGGGTTTATAAGGACAATGAAGAAAGGGTACTTCAGCACTATCTGAAAGGCGAAGACCCGAATGACCCGGATATATTTCTGAATGACCTCAAAGAGATTTTCAGTAAAACAAAGGAAATGATAAAAAAGGCAGCAGAAGAACAGGGGATTGACCTTGATGAGTTACCCGAACAGGAAATTCCCGAAGTTGACCCGCATACTTATGTTATCTATAATCTTGCTTATGAATATTTTGATCAGGCGCATAAATTGATTCAAAGACTTGAAAAAACTGGTGTTCCAGAAGAGATCATGGATGATTTTGATGATTTTGCCTGGTATCATACCCTGCTTGTTGCCAAAACAGGCAGGCTGGTCAGTGGTTTTGATGATGAATTCTTTGACGAGGAGGTGAGAGAAGTTGAGGAGGAAGGAACACTTCAGGTAATCAACAAAGGGATTGCACTGTCAAAGAATGCGTTAAAGAATATGCTCAATGAACTGCCTGATGATTTTCAGCGAATTGTTGATTTAATTCATATATTGAATAAATTGGAAACACAAATAAAGAAAGATATGAGGCAGAAAAAAAGTCATTGATAGAAAAACTAATGTTGAGTGAGTTCGCCGATAATTTTCTGAATCAAATCAAGAAGACGATTAAACAAAGCAATATGTTTATCAGGGTGAACAAGGCAGTTATTGGTTTTTCAGGAGGTCCAGACTCAGTATGTCTGCTGGATGTTTTAAGGTCTATTTACGGGAGTAAGATGGATTTTTCCCTCGTATATGTGAATCACGGACTCAGACAAGAAGATATTCTACGCGCGGAAGAAAATTTGACCAGATACTACGCGAAGAAATACAAATGTGGATACAAGATTATTAAGATTAGAATTCCAAAAACAGGAAAGGGAATAGAAGCTGAGGCAAGGGAGAGACGGTATGCGGTATTGATCGCATACGCTGAAAAGATATCTGCCAGGAGAATCGTTTTAGGACACAATCTTGATGATTTAGTTGAAACATTTTTTCTCAATCTTGTGAGAGGAAGTGGAGTTATGGGTTTGCAATCAATTCCTGCAGTGCGATTACCTTTTGTCAGGCCATTGATCAATACAAAGAAATCTGATATTCTGCGTTATCTAAAGGGAAGAGGTCTGAAATATGCTGTGGACCATACTAATCTTGATATCAATATCAGACGTAATCTGATCCGTCACAAAATCATACCGCAACTTGTCAAATTAAATCCCGGACTTTACGAAACGATTAAAAGAGAGATAGACATTTTGCATGATGACGAAGAGTTCTTTAAGAACATTACCCAGAGAGTCATTAATAGACTTGTAAAAAAGAAGGGCAATGGTTTTGTTATTGACTTTGGGCGCCTTATGTATTATAATAAGGCAATCAAAAATCGGGTAATAATGAGTATTATAAGATTTTTGAAAGGTGACTTGTCAGGCGTAGGTAGTAAACATATTGATGCCATTCGCAGTCTTGATAATAAGATGAGTGGCAGAAGAATAGATCTACCTGGCAATTTGTACGCGCAGAAAGTTTACGACCAGGTATTTATTGGTTACCAGAGAAGATTTGAGAAGAAAGATTTTTGCGCTTACTTAAAGGTGGGCAAAGAGCTTGAAGTCGCTAATTTGAGAATACGGGCAAGTATTGCGAGAAGAGTCCCTCGTGGATATCGGGCAAAAAATTGTGAGTTTTTTGATTTTGACCGGCTGTGTCCGCCAGTTTATGTGAGACATTGGAAGTCAGGTGATGTAATAAAAATAAAGAACGGAAGAAAAAGAATAAAGAAGGTTTTCAATGAAGCAAGAGTTCCGGTAAATGAAAGGGGAAATATTGTTTTACTGTGTGACCAGAAGGGCATTCTCTGGGTAGTTGGTATTTACCGGGCATATCAGGCTTTTGTTGGCAGAGAAACCAGAAATATCCTGAAGGTGGAATTTGAATATCTTAATTAGAGAAGATGATTTAAAAAAAAGGATAAGCGAATTAGGTGAGGAAATCAATAATGACTACAAAAACAAAAACCCTATTCTTATTGGAGTTCTCAAGGGTGCGTTTGTCTTCCTTGCTGATCTATTAAGAGAACTGGAGATACAAGTGGAGATTGATTTTTTAGGGATTACAAGTTATGAAGGGACAAAGTCAAGTGGTATTGTGCGCATTACCCAGGATTTGTCTTTGAACATTGAAGACCGTGATATCATTTTGGTTGAAGATATTGTAGATTCAGGAAGGACGATAAATTATATTATCAGCAATCTAAAGACCAGAAATCCACGGAGTATTGCGGTGTGTACACTTCTGAACAAAAAGGATGCGCGTATGGTAGATGTTCCTATTACATATGTAGGTTTTAATATCCCGACGGTTTTTGTCGTTGGATACGGTCTTGATTATGACAAGAAGTACAGAAATTTGAAATATATCGGAGTCTATAATGCTCAATAAGAAACCCCAGAAAAGCCGCGCCTGGCAAACCGCCATAATATGGACACTGTTGGTGATCCTTGTATGGTTTGGTGTGCAATATTTTACCGGGCAGGGAGGTAGGGCAGCGAGCATACCTTATTCTATATTTATACGGGAATTGCATATCAGGAATGTTGAAAAGGTCACAATCACGGAACGTTCCATCAAGGGAAGTTTTCGTACACCAATACCTTACGAAGGCAAAAGTTATAATGAATTTACTACTTTAATACCATTTGAAGATTCAAAACTCACTGATGAACTTATAAAATATAATGTTGAAATAATGGCGAAACAGCGTTCCAGCTGGATGGATGTTTTGATTGGCATATTGCCCTGGCTGGTTCTTATCGGGATATGGTTTTTGTTTTTGCGACAAATGCAGTCAGGACAGAATCGGGCACTTGGCTTTGGCAGAAGCAGAGCAAAGATTGTGCTTGAAAACAAGCCATCAACGACTTTCAGCGATGTTGCTGGCGTGGAAGAAGCAAAAGAGGAATTGCAGGAAGTCATTGAATTTTTGAAAGAACCGAGGAAATTCACCAGACTCGGTGGCAGGATCCCCAAGGGTGTTTTGCTGCTTGGACCTCCGGGAACGGGCAAGACCTTGATGGCAAGGGCGGTTGCTGGTGAAGCAGGTGTTCCATTTATTTCTATCAGTGGCTCAGATTTTGTGGAGATGTTTGTTGGTGTTGGTGCTTCAAGGGTAAGGGATTTGTTTGATCAGGCAAAGAGAAATTCTCCATGCATTGTTTTCATTGACGAGATTGATGCAGTGGGAAGGTTAAGGGGTGCTGGGCTTGGTGGCGGTCATGACGAACGGGAACAGACATTAAATCAACTGCTTGTGGAAATGGATGGTTTTGAAGTCAACGAGGGAATAATTTTGATGGCCGCAACAAATCGTCCTGATATTCTTGACCCGGCGTTACTGCGACCTGGAAGATTTGATCGGGTGGTTGTGCTTGATAGACCTGATGTCCGGGGTAGACTTGGAATATTGAAAGTCCATACCCGCAAAACACCACTTGGCCCGGATGTTGACCTTGATATTCTTGCCCGGGGAACTCCAGGATTCTCTGGTGCTGATCTCGCAAATATGTGTAATGAAGCAGCACTACTTGCAGCAAGGAGAAATAAGAACAGGATTACCATGCAGGAATTTGAAGATGCAAAAGACAAAATACTAATGGGTGTGGAAAGGAAGAGTCTGATTATTTCTGAAAATGAAAAGAAACTCACTGCCTATCATGAATGCGGTCATGTGCTTGTGTCAAAGAATTTGTCCGGGATGGACCCAATACATAAGGTGACAATCATTCCCCGGGGAATGGCACTTGGCGTGACCCAGGCATTGCCAATTGATGAAAGAAGGACTTATTCAAAGACCTATTGTTTCAATCAGCTTGCATTCATGCTCGGCGGAAGGGTTGCTGAAAAACTCGTGCTTGGCGACCTTTCAACTGGTTCAGGTAATGACATTGAGAAGGCAACAAAACTTGCGCGGAAAATGGTCTGTGAATGGGGAATGAGTGATAAACTTGGTCCATTGACCTATGGTGAAAAGCAGGAAGAAATATTTTTGGGAAGGGAAATTGGAATGCACAGGGATTATTCAGAGCAGACAGCTAGAGAGATTGATGAGGAAGTAAAGAATATTATTAAAAAAGCGGAGGCGATTGCTGAAGAGATAATCAAAAGTAATATTGATAAGTTGAAATTGCTCGCAGAGAAACTTCTTGAAAAGGAGATCTTGAGTGGTGATGAGATTGATGAAATAATAGGACTAAAGAAGGTAAGAGATGAAAAGGGTGAAGAAGAGAAAAAATAAAGCATGGCGATAGCCTTGCAGAATGGATGTGGCGATGGATAAGAAGAAAATTGAAAATGCAGTAAGAATTATCCTCAAGGCAATAGGTGAGGATTTGAATCGCGATGGATTAATAGATACACCCAGGCGTGTTGCGGAGATGTATGAAGAGATATTTTCAGGGGTAAAACAGGATCCCAAAAAAGAATTGAAGACTTATAAGGCAAAGAATGAAGATGAAATGATTTTGATTAAGGATATTCCTTTTTATTCAGTATGCGAGCACCATTTATTACCATTTTTCGGTAAGGCGCATATTGTATATATTCCCAAGGAGAACAAAGTCACAGGATTTTCAAGTCTGGTTCGGGTGATTGATATTATGGCAAAAAGACCGTTATTACAGGAGCGCCTAACTCATGAAATTGCTGATTTTTTAATGACAAATTTAAAACCAATGGGTGTGCTTGTGGTCATTGAGGCAGAACATCTCTGTCTTTCAATGATTGGCGTAAAAAAACCAGGAACACTGACCGTGACTTCCGCAATTCGCGGTGTGATGCAATCTACTGCAACCAGGGCTGAGGCATTTTCTCTGATAAAAGGGAAATAAAATTGGATTAGTTTCGGGCATAACAAAAAAGGGGCGGC
>JBNAVN010000018.1:0-41050 GCA_049700315.1 bacterium | reverse complement strand
GAAAGATTTCATTATCAAGTATTGGAATTTTTCAAATTCCAATACTTGAACATAATAATGATCTTTCTAATTATACTAAATCGAAATCACCATGGCATTTGTTATGGTATTGTGTTTTTGGTGATGACACCTACATTCTACTCATACCTCAATGCCTCAATTGGATTCAATGACGCAGCCTTTCGTGCCGGGTATATTCCAAAAAATATTCCCACGGCTGAAGAGAAACCAAAGCCCAAAAGAACCATCCAGGGACTTACCGCGGCCTTTAGTGGCGAAACAACAGATATCAACCAGGCAAGTAGAACTCCTATAATAATGCCGATGATCCCGCCGACAAGCGCCAGAGCAATAGATTCAGTAATGAATTGTAGCAGAATATTTTGGTTTGAAGCGCCCACTGCCTTACGAATACCAATCTCTCTTGTTCTCTCGGCAACCGAGACGAGCATAATATTCATTATGCCTATTCCGCCAACAATCAATGATATTACTGCAATGGCAACAATGGCCACAAACCCAACGCGTGTGATGTTCTGATATATCTCAAATAGCATCTGCTGGGTTCCCAATTCAAAATCATCAGGCTGGTCAAGACGCAAACCATGCCTTCTTCTCATCAATTCTTTTATCTCATCCATTGCTTTTTCTACCTTTCCTGGTTTGGGCACAACACTTATTGTATATCCACCAAATGCACGCTCAAATACTGTAGTCCGTCTCAGTGGAAACGCCTTTTCATAAAATGTATAGGGAATGGCAATAAGGTTATCCATACTCTGACCAAGGAATGATCCTCTTTCTTTATATACGCCGATAATCTTTACGCGGTGGGCACCAATACTCAAATCCTTGCCAATTGGTGATTCATCTGCAAAGAGATTTTTTGCAACATAGGAACCAATAATACCAACATTTCTCTTGTGAAATATGTCATCAACACTAAAATCCCGGCCAATATCCACAAAATAGTTGTGTGCCTTTGAAAAGTCCTCATTTGAACCCTCTATGGAAGTCATTGCAATTTCTTTATCCTTGTACTTTAATTTAGTAAAATTTTGCTCAATCGTTGGTATTGCAGTTTCTACAGAAGGAAGTTGTTTTAAAACAAGTGCATCTTCGGGAGTTAAATCCGGACGCTTTGCAATCTCTTCAAAATTTGTCGGTCCCATCCTAACCATTGAATATTTTGTAACAAATATCAAATCCGACCCGATAGACCGAATCTGCTTTGCTACAGATTGATTCAATCCTTCAATCAAGGACAATATTGCAATAACAGTGGTAACACCAATGATGATTCCTAAGGTTGTCAGAAATGACCGCATCCTGTGTGATTTGAATGTCTGAAGTGCAAGGCTGAATATCTCAGTTATACTATTCATAATTTAGAGAATCAAGTCACCACTTTATTTTCCTGATAACCTGATATCACTCATCCACAATCCTGCCATCAATCAATTTTATGACCCGCTTCGCATGAGCCGCAATATTCGGGTCATGGGTAACGAGAACTACAGTATGCCCTTCTTTATGGAGTCTGTCAAATATTTCCATTATTTCTTTTCCGGTCTTTGTATCAAGATTTCCTGTTGGTTCATCAGCAAAGACAATTTTAGGATTATTTATCAAAGCCCGGGCGATTGCTACACGCTGGCATTCACCACCAGATAGTTCATTGGGTCTATGATTTATTCTGACTTCCAGACCAACTTTTCTTAGAATCTCTTTTGCCCTTTCCATTCTTTCTTTTTTACTCACACCTGCATATATCAATGGTAAACCCACATTCTCAAGTGCGGAAAGTCGGCTCAAGAGATTGAAATTTTGAAAGACAAAACCGATTGACTGGTTTCTTATCTTTGCCAGTTCTGCATCTGAATAATCAGAAACCCTTTTATCTTCAAGATAATATTCTCCTCTTGTTGGTGTATCAAGACAACCGAGTATGTGCATCAATGTTGATTTACCCGAACCTGAAGGACCCATTATAGAAAGATATTCATTCTCTTCCATCTCCAGACTTACTCCCCGCAATGCCTCAACTTCAATCTTTCCCAGGCTATATTTCTTGTGAATCTCTATTGCCTTGCAGAGCATGGTATTTAAAAAGGTTATCAGTAGACCAGAGTATCAGGATGCCAGGATATAACAAATTCCAGATACCCAGATACCCTGATACCCTGGCACCCCGATATCCTGATACCCTGATATCCTTACTAATATTCACTTCCCGGCCTTATTTTCAATTGTACTTTTGAACTCAACTTTTGCCCCATCCTTCAGTTTTGAAAGCACACGATAGGGTCCGACAATAACCGTATCACCTTCATTGACCCCTGAAACTATTTCAATATCACTATCACTTGAAATGCCAATTTGAATTTCTTTTAGAATCGCCTTTCTATTTTCTACGAGGAATATTGATTCAGACATTTTTTCTTTTATCTTCCTTTTTCCCACTGCTTGAATAGGAACGACCAGCACATCGGTTTTTTTACTGGTAATTATATCTGCCTTTACATTCATTCCGGGTCTTAAACTGCCAGAAAAATTCTCAAGCTCAATCTCCACCTCAAAATCGGTCGCTTTTTCAGTAGTAGTGGCGATACTTGTCACAGGCATCAAACCGACCTTTGTTACAAATCCCTTAAATATAGAATCAGGCAAGGCATCTGCAATCACCTCAGCCTCTTGATTTATCTTTACCTGTGGAACTTCTGTTTCATCTATCTTCACAACCGCAATCATTCTGGACATATCCGCAATCGTTGCCAGAACCGTGCCCGCATAATTCAAAGTCCCCATTACTGCAGTCTCGCCTTCTTCAATATTCAATTTCATAATCTTCCCGGATATCGGTGCATATATCTTTGTCTTTTTGTATGCATCAAGTGCCTGTTCATAGGTTGCCTTTGCGGATTCATAATTCAACTCTGCATTCTCAAAATTCTCCTTGCTTATCAATCCCTTCTCATAAAGACTCCTTGTTCTTTCAAAGACCTGTTCAGCCTGTTTTAATCTCACCTCAGACAATTTGTAATTTGCGCCCGCCTGTGTATCATCCAGTTCTATCAACAAACTACCTTTTTTTACAAAATCACCTTCTTTGTAATAAATCTTTTTTATTCTGCCAATAGTTTCTGCTGATATGTCAACCTGTGATTTTGCCTTGAGTTCACCATCCGCACTTACCTTTGATACAATTTCTCCTTTTTTTGCAATCTCAACCTCTACACTTTCTCCACCTGATTTGGATGAAAGATTGAATATTATAATTAATACTACTATTATTATTACGCCCAGGATAATAAATATCTTCTTCATTTTTACTCCTCAAAAGTTATCTTGCCAATTAAATAAGAAAGGGTTGATTGCTGAAGATAATATTCATTCAATGACCGCACCAAATTCACCCGCGCATTATAATAATCCTCTTCCGTACGCAATAAATCCAAAAATGAAATCACACCAAGCGAATATTGCTCGCGGGCAATTAAAATCGCCTCTTCAGCAAGTTCCAAACTCTTTTTTGCAAATCTTAATTTATCTATTGATTCTCGCAAACTATAATAACTTATATATAATGCCTTCTCTGATTCAAGAACAGTCTTCTGTAAATTGTATTTCTTTATCCTCAAATCCTTTTTTGCAGTAATATAGTTGAATATCAATGTCTTTATCTCAAATATCGGAAAACTGATATTTATTCCATAATTTTTTGTTGTATTATCCCTTAGATAATCAAAATCAAGGCTAAAAGAGTCGACACTCGTGTTATATCCGTAAAAAATTGATATCTTAGGCAGAAATCCAAATGTAGAAAACCATAGGTTGGCACGGGCAAGACTATTCATCTGTTTTGATAACCTGATACCCAAATTTGCGGTCAATAAAATCTCTTTTAATGAATCAAGTGAAGGAAGGATAAATGTATCAGGAATGACAAAAGAATCCGCCGGATAGATCTGATTCTGAATATTGAGCAATGCCTTCAGTTCCTGCTGTGCCTGTGCCTCAAGGGTCATTGCCTGAGAATTGTTTTGCAGGGTCTGGAGATAAAAGACCTCAGCCTGGAGCAATTCCAATTTTGATGCTGAACCGAGTTCATATTTTGTCTCAACAAGTTTCTTGTTTTCCATTGCCCGCTCAAACGCCTTCTGTGATGAATTTAATAATTCATTTGCAGTTATAAGACTGTAGTATGATTTTTTTACATTTAGAATAAGGTTTGCTACATCCTGGTTATGTTGTATTGAAGTCCCTTTTTCCTGCCCCTTTGCAATGATAATTGAGCTTATCACATCAAGGTCAAATACAGGGAAGGATAAGTTGATTGAGCCGGTATAACGTTCGGTATTCAAATGTTTATACTCGCTCTTCGTCCAGGAGCCGGTTGTTGAAGTTGTGGGTAAAAGATAAGAAAGTGCTTTGAAAAATTGAACTCTTGATTTTGCCAGTGTCTCCCCTGACTCCAAGTAAGTCGGACTCTGCCTCAATGAAATGTCAATTGCTTCCTGAAGCGACAATGTATCAACCTGCGATAACAGAACAATTATCAACCACATATGATCTCAATCTATTATTATACACATAATCACCCCGAAATCAAGTATTTATTGATGAAAATGAGTTCAAATGGTGAAAAAGTCAGAAAAACAGAGAGATGGGAAGCAAAAGAAATAGATTGATGAATAAAATAGTGTGTAATGGTCAATAAGTAGTAGATGGATCTGAAAATTTTCCTATTTTGGCCCGAATGCCTGTCCCAGCCCTAAACCAATAAAAATTGAAGCCAGCCAGATCACGAAAACGAGAACATAAGCATTTTCTTTCTTCAGATTATTTGTAATACTGATTCCAAGAGCAACAAGTATCATTTCCCAGACTATGAAGAAGTCAAAACTTGCTAACAGTCTATATGCAAATGACTTAACAGGAAAATTGGGCACAAATAGGGCAAGGGATGTGGTAACCTGTAAAGAATGTTTGATCATAATCAGAATCCATCTGAGCAGGTGCGCTAAAATCTTTATCAATGCGGAATATGACACAACTGCAAAAACAAGTTTGTAGGAGCCTTCGCCACCTGCAACCGGAATAAATAAATTCAACAATAAGGCAAACAAGAGCAGGATAACGGTTACACCGAGGATTGTACCAAATATTGTGGAAACATATATAAACGGACCAGAAGTGAATTTCATTGCCTGTTCTATCTGTTCATCAGTCAGATTCCGCTCCTTCATTGCATCAATCTGCTGGGCAGTTATCAAATCATGTGTTGTAGAAACAGTCAGTACCGAAATTATTGAAAGAACAACCAGAACCAAAATTAACGGTTTAAACCAATCGGGCTTTTCTTTTAAACTTCTGAACACAGAGGAAGGATTCAAAAATATATCAATTATATTTTTCATATTGCATTATACCTATTTAATTGATAAAGTCAATAACCTGGATTGTCCTTGACTTTGCTTTCATAACATATATAATACATAAGGAGCAGATCTTGGAGATTATTGTCATCAACGAACGAAAGAATAAGACTCTGAATTTTGTTCTCAACTGGAGTATTTTGAGTCTGATGCTTATAGTAATTGTCGCAATCTTTACACTTTTTATATATGGTGTAATCAATTTTGCTCGCGGCCGCGGTGACTACAAAAGAGTCCAGCAGTTGACCAGAGAAAACAAATTTGTGCAAAAGGAAATTGAATATATGGAAAATGAAATCAAGTCATTGAGTGTAATCATTGATAGCCTTTCAAGAAGCGATACTGTATTACAGGATTTTTCGACACTACCCACACTGAAAACAGTCATTGCCGGTCAGGAAAAAGAAATAACTGAGGATAACTTTCTGGATAACAAAAACCTCAGTCAGTTATCAGCAAGCCTTGATGAACTTCTCTTGAGGGCAGAAAACCAATATGCAACCAATAATTTCATTCTTTCTTATCTTAAACAAAATGAAAACTTGAGAAACTCTATACCATCCATCCCACCGGTAAATGGCTGGTTTATGCGCGGATTCGGTTATTGTCTTGACCCATTTACCGGTACAATCAAAATGCATGAAGGAATTGATATTGCTGCACCAGTTGGCACTCCAATTATCGCACCTGCTGATGGTGTAGTAAAGAAAATACAAAATACAACAGATTTTGGTACTATCATAGAAATCAACCATAATCAAAATTTTACTACAATTTATGCACACTGTCAGAATCCAAGGATCAATCCAGGACAATCAGTTAAAAGAGGCGATTTTATAGCTGATGTTGGAACCAGCGGTAAAATCACCGGACCTCATCTTCATTATGAAATAAGAATATCAGGCGTACCGATTGACCCGTTGAATTATATAATCCTTGGTAGCACAAGTAATAATTAGCTATTTATGAATGACCTTATAAAAAGGATAATAGAACTCAAAAGAAAGCGTGAAGCAGTAATTCTTGTGCATAATTATCAATTACCTGAAATCCAGGATATCGCAGATTTTGTCGGAGATTCTTTGGAACTGGCACGCGTCTCCCGTGATGCACCGTCAAAGGTAATACTTTTTTGCGGGGTTCACTTTATGGCAGAGACTGCCAAGATTTTCAATCCAGAGAAAACTGTGCTAATGCCTGATCTACATGCAGGTTGTCCTATGGCAAATATGATTGATCCATCAAGGTTAAAGATGGAGCGAAAAAGATATCCTGATGCCGGAGTTGTAACATACATAAACTCAACTGCCGAAGTAAAGGCACTGTCTGATATCTGCTGCACTTCTGCGAATGGTGTAAAAGTTGCGCGGGCAATAGAAAACGAAGAAATAATCTTTGTTCCTGACAAGTATCTTGGTGCCTATGTTGAACGGCAGGTTCCAGAAAAGAAATTTCACCTGTATAATGGATACTGCCCAACCCATATGCTTTTCAGCAGACAGGGAATTTTGAAAATAAAAGAAAATTTCCCAGACGCCTTAATTCTGGCTCATCCGGAATGCCGAATTGAAGTTCAGGAAATTGCCGATGAAGTCTGCTCAACTTCGCAGATGATAACCTTTGCAAGAAAGAGTCCTGTAAAGCAATTCATTATCTGTACAGAAATCGGCTTATTGCATCGCCTGAAAAAGGAAAATCCTGATAAAGAATTCATTCCCGGAAATCCCAATGCCCTGTGCCCAAATATGAAATTGACAACTCTGGAGAAGGTACTCTGGGCTCTTGAGGATATGAAATACGAAATTACTATTGATGAGAAAATAAGGAAGAAAGCACTCGCCTCAATAGAACGAATGATCAGAATTTAGCAGAATCTCAACTTCCTCTTATATCATAGAAAACCAATCCCGAAATCAATTTAGGATAAAAATCAGTTGATTTTTGTGGCATACGTTCTTTATTTGTTGCGACATCACGCACCTGTTCAGGCCTGGTGGGATTCATCAAAAAGGCAAACTGGAACTCTCCATCGTCTACTCTTTTCAATGTCTCCTCTACTCCCCGTTGGTATCTGATATGTTCTTCTATTTTTTCTGGTTTTATTCCAATGATATTTTCAATTAAGAGGGTGTGTAGTATTGCCACATCAAGATTTTGATATTCTTTACTACGGTCTGGCAAAACCCTGGACATTGAACTGATGTTTTTCAGTTTAAGGATAAAACTTCTTTCTTTTGAATAGAATCCAAATGCGTGCATTTTTTCCTTTTCCAGATTGGATTTTAAGTCTTCTTTCGTAACTGTCTTTATTTCAAAGAATTCCCGGGCTTTTTGACTAAAGCCATCAGTATCAAAAGCCTCCAAATTCATTATCAAACGATGGGTCGGCAAAATCACAAGTCCGGAATCCTGGATATTTACGAGGGTAACCATCTTGAAATTTGCCGGATGCTCAGGGCTAACCTCTCCAAGTTCATTAAGGTAGTTGAATGCAGTTTCATAACGATGATGACCATCAGCAATAACGAGCACAGCATCCTTTAACGCAGATACAACTTTTGTAATCGTATTTTTATCAGAAATCTGCCAGAGTTTATGCGTTACACTGCGGTCATCCTTAACATCAACAAGTGGTGGATTCTTGCACTTTTCCTCAATCATATTCATTACGATATTCTTCGGATCAGTGTAGAGTAAAAACACCGGTTCAAAATCCTTATTTGTTACTCTTGTGAGACTCAGGCGATCTTCTTTGGGTTTGGAAAGAGTTTTTTCATGGGGCAGGATACTACCTTTACCCAATTCTTCAAGTCTCAATCTGCAAATAAATCCCTTCCTTGTATAATGCTTTCCCTCAAAAGAAAATTCCTGAAAATATGGATATATTGAATCGTCTTTTTCCTGAATGAAAATTTCGCCTTTTAACCAATCCCGCACGCAGTTTCTTGCATTTTCGTATTCCTGCTGGCGATTATGCCCCTCTGCATAATGCGTAAGAACCAGATTTACAAAACTGTATGGACTTCTTTTTTTGTATTCCTTTTCCATCTCATCCGTGATCTGATCATAGGGCTGAGTTATGACATCAGATAGATTCTTTATCTTTTTTATGTTGTACCTTATGCCTTTAAATGGTCTGATCTCTGGCATTCAACCTCCTATGTGATAAAACCACACACAATATTATGTAAAAGAAAAGTGACCCGATAGTGATGATTCAGGTATTCATGCATTCTGGATTTTAGGTATTTATTTCAATGCGTCTCTCACCAGTTCCGCAATCTGCACACCTGCTCTTTGCTGACCTTCCTCGGTTTGGGCACCGATATGGGGTGTGAGTATGACCTGCTCAAGACTGAATAACTTGTGTTCTTTTGCTGGCTCAACCTCATAGACATCCAGACACGCAATCCGCACTTTTCCTGATACAATCGCATCATATAAGGCATCTTCGTCAACCACACCACCCCTTGCACAATTGACAATAACAACCCCGTTTTTCATTTTGTCAAATGCTGATTTGTTCAGCAAATGAGCAGTTTCTTTTGTCTTGGGAATATGAAGAGAAATATAATCGGAATTTTTCAGTAGCGTATCAAAATCAACGACTTTTGCAAAATCCGAAGATTTGACATAAGGATCATACGCAAGAACCTCCATGCCCAATGCCTTTGCTCTTTTTGCCAGTTCTGAACCAATCCGACCTATTCCAATAATCCCAAGAGTTTTACCATACACTTCAAAACCATGAAATTTTTTCTTCTCCCATTTACCTGCCTTTGTTGATGCAGTTGCCTGGGGGATCATCCTTGCTGCAGAAAGCATCATTCCCAAGGCAAGCTCAGCAACAGATATAGAAGTCGCTGCCGGAGTATTCACAACTTTAATTCCTTTTGTCTTTGCGGCCTCAGCATCAACATTATCCAATCCAACACCTGCCCTGCCGATGACCTTTAACTTCTTACCTGCCTCAATAATCTCTTTTGTCACCTTTGTTGCACTGCGTACAATTATTGCATCAAAGTCCGGAATGATCTTTATCAATTCATCCGGCGGCATTCCGGTTTTTTCCAAAACCTCAAAACCACTCTTCTTTAAAATTTCAATCCCTTCTTTTGCAATTGGGTCAGAAATCAAGACCTTCAATTTGCCTCCTTTGAATAATTATATCCAAAATTTTCTTAAAATCAATAATTGACAGAATTGTTTCTATGATTATAATAGCCTATGCATTCAACAACAATATTGGGTCTACGTCGTGACAACAAAGTGGCAATTGGTTGTGATGGGCAGGTGACCACCGGTGAAACGATAATGAAGCACCGGGCAAGAAAGATTCGTAAGATGTATAATGATAGAATCCTTGTTGGTTTTGCTGGCGCTACGGCTGATGCCCTGACACTATTTGAAAGATTTGAAGCAAAATTGGAAGAATTTCGTGGTAATGTGCCCAGGAGCGTGATTGAACTTGCCAAGGACTGGCGTCAGGACAAGATTCTAAGAAGGCTTGAGGCATTTTTAGCAATCCTTGATAAAGAACACTCATATATTGTATCAGGCGCAGGAGATGTTATTGAACCGGATGATGGCATCGTGGCGATTGGTTCTGGTGCACCCTATGCCCTGGCTGCGGCAAGGGCGCTCTTAAAATACACAAACCTTCCCTCACGAGAGATAGTTGAACAGTCAATAAATATTGCAGCCCAGATTTGTATTTATACAAACACTGAAATCTTTATAGAAGAGTTGTAATTCGGGTATATAACTGGGTTCTTTTAAGTATGTGATTATTTTATACGCGGAAGGATAAATTTCAATTTTTTCAGGGCATTTTCCCTTATTTGCCTTACCCTTTCTTTTGTGATATTCATCAATCTACTGATTTCTTCAAGACTCTGAATCTCAAAATCACCAAGCCCAAAATTCCTTTCTATTATCTCCTTTTCTCTGGGTGCAAGTTTTTTTAACGCCTTCTGTATCCGCTCAATTTCCTGTTTTTGCTTTAATATCTCTTCAGGTGACGGCAAAACAAGTTTTTCCACTGACATCTGGTCAATAGAAATTGTCTCCATAAAGGGTGTAGAATCTTCATCGGTATATGTCTCATCAAGAGAAAGAATCGGGAGCAACTCAGTTAAGGCATTGGAAACTTGATGGTTTGAAACTCTAAAATGCTGGGCAATCTCTTGAATGGTCGGTTCTCTGCCTTTATTTTGAACAAATGAAGGAATAAATGATTTTATCCTCTTGGCAAGATGACTTTTTGGGACTATTTCCTGATTTGCGTATATCGCTTTGTAGATTGACCTTTTTATCCACCAGGTTGAATAGGTGCTGAACCTGTAGCCTTTGCGTTCATCAAATTTTTCAACTGCATGCATCAAACCCTGTGTTCCCGCATTGATCAGTTCAGTCAGGGTCAAACCAAAATCCAGAAAATTCTTACAAAGGTGCAATACACTCCGTAGATTTGAAAGAATAAGTTTCTCTTTTGCATCACTGTCGTCTTTTTCTCTTATGCGTCGCGCAAGTTCATACTCTTCTTTTCTTGTTAGAACTGGATATTTTGAAATCTCTTCAAGAAATTGTTTTAAACCCCTTTCCGTTATGCGTTTTGGTATTCGCATCAATTATGGAGTCAACGCTACATACCTCTTTCTTTCTGCCCGTTGAATCTGGAGGACCACCGGCTTTCCCTTTTTCAGACCCTTCACTGCATTCCTAAAATCTGTAATATTTTCAACCTCTTTGTTGCCGATGCCCAGAATAACATCACCAATTTGAATTCCTGCATCTGCGGCAGGTGAATTTGATTCCACACTGGTTACTAAAACACCTTTCTTCACGGTCACATTATATTGTTTTGCCTCAGGGCTGTCAATATCCACTACCTGTAATCCGAGTTGGGTCTCTTGAGGCTCAACAGTTTGGGTTGCAACCTGTTCTTCCATTTCTCCAATCTTTATCCGTAATTCCATCTCTT
This sequence comes from bacterium, assembly GCA_049700315.1. Lineage (GTDB taxonomy): Bacteria > Hydrothermota > Tepidihabitantia > SM23-42 > JAOAFX01 > JAOAFX01. The sequence continues at coordinate 29,629 of JBNAVN010000018.1, read as the reverse complement.
TACTGTCTCTAATCAATTTCAATCTTACACTCTTCCCCGGTGGCGTTGAAGCAACAAGGAGCCTGAATGACTGCACATCAGTCACATTCTTACCATCAAATTCAATAATGACATCGCCTTCTTTTATTCCTGCCTTGTCTGCCGGTGAATTAGCAATAACTTCATTTATGAGAACACCTTCCAGTGATTTCAGATTTAATGCTTCTTTCATATCTTCGGTCAGATCTTCAAGATATACACCAAGATATCCTCTGGTAACTTTTCCTTTGGTCTTCAATTCATCAATTATGGTCTTGGCAAGATTGACTGGAATGGCAAATCCTATTCCAATATTGCCGCCACTTGTTGAAGTAATGGCAGTGTTTATCCCGATTACTTCCCCCTGTAGATTAATGAGTGGTCCACCAGAGTTGCCGGGATTGATTGCTGCATCAGTTTGTAGAAAATTTTGAAGATCAGGTCCTTCACTCAAAGGAATATGACTCCTGCCTTTTGCAGATATCACACCCACAGTAACAGTTCCTTCAAGATTAAAAGGATTTCCAACTGCCATTACCCAATCACCTACTTTGCTCTTGTCAGAATCACCAAGTTTCAAATATGGCAATTTTTCTTTTGCCTCAATCTTAAGCAGGGCAATATCAGTTCGTGAATCAGTGCCAATAACTTTTATATCATTGCCTTTGTATTCTTTTTTGTTAGTCAATCTTATGATTATGTTTGAGGCATCTTTTATGACATGACTATTTGTGATGAGATAGCCATCTTCTGAGATTATGAATCCAGAACCGAGTGTCCGAGATTTGCTTTCTCCCGGGGGAAAATTCTTAAAAAAATCTCGGAAAAGATCTTCAAATGGTCCCCTGAAATTCCATTCAAAATTATCAAAACCAGTCTTTACTGTCCGCTCAGCCGAGATATTGACCACTGCCGGTGATACCATTTCAGCAACCCGGGTAAATGGACTCACGCCCTGATCATCAATTATTGGATTGATACTACCTGTTCCTTGACTTGCTTCTGTGCGGTTTGATAAGACTGGAACACCAACACTGATAATCAAACCAAAAAGAAAGGCAAATATTGCTGCAACACCCGCAATAATACCGGCCGATTTTAGAGAAATTTTTCCTTCCATTTATGACTCCTGTTCTATTTTATCTCAACTTCAATCTCTTTGGGCTTCATTGTTTCAGGTTTTGGAAGAGTAATATGAAGAATACCATCTTTGTAAACAGCCTTGATTTTGTTCGCATCAATCTCACTGGGCAGAGAAATCGTTCTTGAAAACTTTCCGTATGACCTTTCAATGCGATGATAGGTCTTATTCCTTGTTTCTTCCTCCTGTTTTCTCTCACCGGATACAGTCAGAAGATTTCCTCTAACCGCAATTTTGACATCTTCTTTTTTCAAACCCGGTAACTCTGCCTTCACAATAAAATTATCATTGTCTTCCTCAATGTCAATAACCGGTACCCATATCCCTTCAGTCTGTTCCACCATGTGTTTGCCAAAAAAGGTGTTAAAAAGTCTATCCATATCTTCCCGCAAAGACATTAGCTCCCTGAATGGATCCCATTTTCTTATCTGCCTATCTGACATCGCTAACCTCCTTTTATAATCTTATTTTTTCTGACCAATTTTTTTGTATTCTGCTTCTTTCTTTTTTATTTCATTCTTAAGTTTTTTGATCTTCTGAGATATGGATCTTATTTTTGGACTACCTTTTAAGTCCTCATTGCCCTTCAATGGGAAAAAGGTATAAAATACCTGCCCCAGTTCTTTAAACAATTCCTGCAACTGCCTTTTCAATTCAAATATTTCTATCTTCAGTTTTCCCTTTAAGGTCAGGTCTCCTGCTTCTTTGCTCAAAACCTTGGAAGCATCCTCAAGCCAGCGCGAAAAATCATTCAAAAATTTAGCCATTTTTCCTCCTGTATATTATTATGACAAGGAATAGTTGCTGGAGTTTAGTGAGACGAACCAATTTATGTTGACATAATATGATAAACTAAATATACTTAAAAGTACTATGGTGCCAATAATCATTTTATATATGATGCTTCCAATAGAACAGATTGATTCCACCACTGTAACAAAGCCCGATTATTTTGTTGCCGGTGTTAGTGGTGTAATTGGTGGTATTGCGGGATTCGGAATAACTGCGTATGTCACCAATTTATTTCTTACCAGCACAAACACCGGTGGTACCAATTTTCAAGCAGAGATGTCTTACATAATCGGCTATGCCATAGGAATGCCCATTGGTGCTTCAACATTTATTCATTTCAATCCCTATAATAGATGTCCATCAAGAAAATCTTTTCTATTGTCATTAAAGCAGAGTTTGATCGGAGTCCAGGTCGGATTATGTGCAATTCTCATTGCTTCACATATTTCACGAGATACAAAATACTGGGCAGGTTGTTTTACCCTTCCTTTTCCAGTCATCGGTGCAATAAAAGGTTATCATTCCCTGCCGTTAGAAATTAAGAATGAGAATCTTGATAAAAAAGACTCTATGGAAAAAACCAATAACCCAAAACTATGTTTCAAAATTTTTGATCTTGAATGGAAATGAAAACATCTATCTTGCTCATAATCATTATGTTTATTATTTCCTGTGAGGATTATTACGGGAAACCTGTCCCTCTTGGTGATGAGTTTGAAGACACCTGGAAACGGATTAACTTTGAAGGAATGATTTACCAGATAGAAGCATCAAAGATAAATGAAAATGAATTTTTCATTGGTGGCGAAAATACAATATATGTCCTTCAGGATTCAATCACCAGAGTTTCACCTATTAATTACCAATATCAGTCATGCAGAGTTATTTCGTCTTCTTTTCATTATCCTCAGCGCTTACTTATCGGAACCAATGTGGGAGAGATCTATTACTGTAGTATGGATGGAATCATCAGAGTAATCTCTACTCCATCCATTAATAATATTGAGCATCTTTGTTTTTCACCATTTGATACCGCAAAATTTTATCTTGCCAGTGATAATTTTTTACTAAAATGTGATATTACGGGTCATGATTATGATACAATATTCTATGGCTCTGAAAAGATTGTGGATTTTTTAATTCAGAAATCCGGTGAAATATTTCTGACCACGGAACATAATCTATACGGCTCAACAATTCAGGATTCTCTTTGGGATACACTCTTTGTTTCCCCTGCTCAGTTGATAAACGGTTTTGCCATTGACGGGAAACAAAGGTTCTATCTTTCAATTGATAGCAAGATTTTGAAGTCTGAAAACGGTGTAGATTGGAACGAATTTTACAGTGATACAATCGGCAATTTTTCAATCACCGGGATTGAAGATGGATTGCTTCTGGTGTGCTATGCGAATGCATTTAAATTGAATGCAGATGGAAAAATATATGATATCACAATGGGGATAGTCTATGATTTCCCCTGGCTTTCAGAGTCACCTACATTGGTGGCGGTAAATGGTAAAAGGTATCTTATATCATTCAGCGATGGTGATGAAATTGAATCTGCCCTATTATCTTTTTTTGACACACTTTTACCACCATGATTTTGTGTCTTATCAGTTTGACACCATTCTATCTTGGATTAAGGATAGATTATTGCACTATTGACCATTTTAACGAACATTTTCAATTTCTGGAGAAAAGGGCATCAATGCTTGGCTGGGATGGCAGTTTTGGTAGATTTGATAATCTTCTTTACTCGCCGATAATGGAACTAAATTTTTTTGGAGTTGAGAATTTTTCAGTAAGCATTTGTCTTTCCTATTTTAGAGATAGAGCCAATGGCATTTTCACCTATGTAGCTCCTGCCGATACATATAGGTTAAGCGAATCCTGGAATTACTGGCAATTGCCAATTGATTTCAAACTGAATCTGGATATCGGACCCATGATTTTTGTGAGTGGTTTTGAATTTTCATCTACGAAATTGACCATAGACGCACAGAGTAACTACGAAATGAACGACAACTATCCAAAATTTTTTGACAGCTATGATATCGGTCTATTCGCAGGCTTTTGCAAGAATTTTAATGCGATTCAATTACAGATCTTATACAATTATACACGCATTGATCAGTTCCATAATAAAGAAGGGTATCTATATTATGACGAGAATGTAAGATATATTTACATTGGTCCAGAAAACCATCACAATCCGAGTGCAGTTCTTAACCATTCCGGGTTAGGGATCAGCATTCTCTGTAAAATACTTTAATAAAAATTATATTTCCCTTATTTCCTTTTCTTTTTTCTTTAATATTTCATCAACCTTTTTTATATACTCATCAGTCATTTTCTGAATTGCTTCCTGGGCCTTAAATGAATCATCTTCAGAGATTTTTTTCTCTTTTTCGACCTTTTTCAGTTCATTATTTGCATCCCTGCGGATGTTTCTTACTGCCACCCTGCACTCCTCAGCCAATTTCTGAGTGAGTTTTACAAGTTCTTCTCTCCGTTCTGCAGTCAAAGGAGGCAGAGAAAGCCTGATAACATTTCCATCATTATTTGGTGTAAGCCCGATATCCGCTTTGTATATCGCCTTTTCAATTGCTGATAAAGCCTGTTTATCCCAGGGCTGGATAACAATCAGACGCGGCTCAGGAATACTAATACTGGCAACTTGATTCAAAGGCAGAAAACTATCATAATATTCAACCTTCACACCATCAAGGAGTGCGGGTGTTGCCCGACCCGTGCGGATCTTTGAAAATTCCTGATTTAATAGACTAATTGACTTCTCCATTTTTTGACGTGCATCATCCTTTATCTTCTGTATCATTTAATGCCTCCTGAAAATGCTCAAAAAACGATGGTTCCAACTTCCTCTCCAAGAATGATCTTCTTAAGAGGATATTTCATAAAATTGTACACACAAATTGGAATTTTTGCTTCCTTGCAGATTCTAAATGCCGTTATATCCATGACATTCAAATTTCTATCAATTGCTTGTTTATATGTTATCTTTCGATAAAATTTTGCTTTTTTATCTTTGTTTGGATCAGCTGAATATACCCCTTCAACTTTTGTCCCTTTAACCAGAAGTTGTGCAGAAAGTTCTACTGCACGCAGCGCTGCAGCAGTATCTGTGGTAAACAAAGGGTTGCCGGTTCCACCAACCAAAATCATAACTCCACCCTGATTATAGATCGTCTGATCTTCTATTTTATGGAAATTTTCTACAAATCCAGTAACCTCAAAACTACTCCTTAAAAAGACATTGCTTATCTTTTTTTTCAGATAAGAATAGAGCGCCATACCATTAATTACCGTTGCAATCATTCCACACAAATCAGCATCCACAGGATTTAACCAGGAAACTTCCTTGCCCCTGATTATATTACCTCCACCAATGACAACCGCAATTTTGACACCAAGGTTGTAGGCCGAAACAATCTGCTCACTAATGTAATCTAAGACTGCCGGCGTCAAAACTTCATTGTTTTGTCCGAGGATTTCTCCAGAAATTTTAAGAAGAATTCTTCTGTATTTTATTTTGGTTTTACTCACCGAGGCGAAAACGGATAAACCTTCTAATTACAATATTTTCGCCAAATTTAGCAATCTGTTCTTTTAGATAGTCACCCACAGTTTTTTCTGGTATTTTAACAAATGGTTGTTCTAAAAGGCATGCAGAGTCATAAAATTTTTCCATCTTTCCTTCTACAATTTTTTCAATTATTTCTGGCGGTTTTTTCAGATCTTGAATTTGACTGCGATAAATCTCTTTTTCCCGTTCAATTACATCCATCGGCAATTCTTCTCTGGTCACCACAAGTGGTTCACTTGCTGCAATCTGCAGTGCGATGTCACGCACAAATCTTCTAAAATCCTGGTTGCGTGCGACAAAATCGGTCTCACAATTGACTTCAACAAGAACCCCAAGACGGTCACCAGGATGGATATAAGCATCAATAATTCCTTCTTTGGTTATCCTGCCAACTTTTTTGGCAGCAAGGGCAAGTCCTTTTTTTCTCAAAATATCAACTGCCTGCTCAAGGTCTCCGTTTGCCTGAGCAAGGGCTTCTTTGCAATCAACAATACCAGCACCGGTCCGTTCTCTTAACTCTCTGATTTTTTCCATGTCCATTTATGCCTCCTTTTCTTCGGTTTCAAATCCTTTTCTGCCTTCAAGCATGGCATTTGATATAACCTTTGTTACAAGTGAAATTGCCCTTATTGAATCATCATTACCAGGGATAGGATAGTCTATGCCCGTTGGGTCAACATTTGTATCCACAATGGCAATTATCGGAATAGAAACCTTTCTCGCTTCATTAACCGCAGTAGCATCTTTGACAATATCAACAACATAGATAAGACCAGGCAATCTATCCATATCCTTTATGCCTTCAAAATATTTTGATAATCTCAAATACTCTCTTTCAAATTTTGATAATTCCTTTTTAGGCAACATTGACCAGCGACCATCTTCTTTCATCTGCTCAAGTTCTCTCAAACGCTGAACCCTGGTATACAGTGTATTAAAATTGGTCAACAGACCACCAAGCCAGCGGTCTGTGATATAAAATGCACCTGCGCGCAATGCTTCTTCCTTGATCACATCCCGTGCCTGCTTTTTTGTACCAACATACAATATCCCCTTGCCCTGCTCAGCAATCCGTACAGTAGCATCATAAGCCTTTCTTAATGCCTCCTGGGTTTGACGCAGATCAATTATATGCACCCCGTTCTTCTTACCAAATATATACTTTCTCATCTTCGGGTTCCAACGTTTGGTTCTGTGTCCAAAATGGATACCAGTATTGATCAAATCCTGTAACGAAACAATTTCCAATTTACCTCCTTATATCTTTATCGTTTTGAGTACTGGAATCTCTTACGTCTTTTTGCCAGTCCATATTTCATCCGTTCTTTTTCTCTTGGGTCCCTTTTTAGCAATCCCGCGCTCTTCAGCGTAGGTCTCAATTCAGGATTGAAATTGACAAGTGCCCGGGCAATACCCAGGCTAACTGCTCCTGCCTGCCCTGCAATTCCACCACCAGAAACTTTTGCATAGATATCAAATGTCCCTTTGACACCAGCGGTAATCAGAGGAAGATTGATTAAGTCAACAAGATCCTGGCGACAAAAATATTGAATAGGTTCTTTACCATTTATCTTTATACTTCCTTTTCCCGGCTGTAATCTGACCTTTGCTATTGCCCTTTTTCGCGAACCATTGATAATTGCTCCCATTAATTGGCCTCCTCTATATCTGAATTTCCTTAGGTGATTGTGCCTTGTGGAAATGTTCAGCACCCAAATAAAGTTTCAGTCTTTTAAGCCTGCGTGCACGAAACTTATTTTTTGGCAACATACCACTAACTGCGTGATAAATCACCTTTTTGGGATTCTTTTCCAGCATAAGTTTCAAATTAATCGCCTTCAAACCACCTGGATAAAAAGAATGGCGGTAGTATATTTTATTCTCCATTTTTTTACCCGTTACCTTAAATTTATCAGCATTCAGTACAACCACAAAGTCACCGCAATCAACATGGGGCGAGTATTGTGGCTTACCCTTGCCCATCAAAATTCTGGCAATCCTGGTTGCCATTCTACCCAATATCTTACCCTGGGCATCAACGACATACCAGTTTCGTTTGACATCAGATTTCTTCAAGACCTTTGTTTTCATAGCGTATATTATACCAATTTATCAGGAAAAGTCAATACAGGATTTAATCTCTTAAGTTTTTGATGATTTTGGGCAGAAATTCACCCGCTGGCGATAAAATACTGACATCCACCATTGAGGTCACAGGTGTTGATTCTAAATTTATTTCAATTGTTTTCACTCCGCAATTTCCTGCTATCTCAGGGATTGCTGCAGCAGGCCAGACAACCCCTGATGTTCCGCAAATCATCGCCGCATCCGCCGAATTTAAGAATTTCATTGATTCCTGCCACACATCCCGAGGAATTGGCTCACCAAACCAGACCACATCAGGTCTCAATAACCCACCGCATTTACAATAAGGTAATTTTTCAATTCTTGCATTCTCAATCCTATCAATTCTTCCACATTGTAGACACCTGGTTCTGAAGATATTTCCATGCAATTCCAAGACATTCTTTGAACCTGCACGTTGATGAAGGTTATCAACATTCTGGGTTAAGAGCAAAAAACCTTCAAAAAGGTTTTCTAAATCAACAAGCGCATAGTGGGCAGGATTCGGGCTCGCTCTAAGGATAATATCCTGCCTCCATTGATACCATTCCCATACCAAATCAGGATCTCTGTTAAATGCCTCTGGTGTTGCCAAATCAGTTGCTGAATAATTTTTCCATAGTCCATCCCTACCACGAAATGTAGGAATGCCACTCTCTGCAGAGATTCCAGCGCCGGTGAGCACAAACAATCTTTTTGCATTCCTCAAAATTCTAACTGCACTATCAACCATTGAATAATTATAACAAAAAATTGGCATATTTCAAGTCAATTCTTAACAACAAACTGTGTTTATATGTCTTCGGTCATTGATGCGTAGGTAATTAGTTAATTCGTTGTACTGATACATTTCTGACAACAGTATTGACAGAGTTATTCAAGTGGTTATAATTCCACAATGAAAAAGAATAAAGATATTGCTGACATCTTCAATCAAATTGCTGATGCCCTTGAGTTTAAAGGTGAAAATGTTTTCCGGGTTGTAGCATACCGCAAGGCAGCAAGGATTCTTGAAGAATTGACTGAGGATGTTGAAGAACTTGCAAAGACTGACAGACTAAAAAATCTGCCGGGCATAGGTGAAGGGATGGCAAAGAAGATTGAAGAGTATCTGAAGACCGGAAAGATGCAAAAGTATCTTGAGGCAACAAAGGGCATTCCACCGATGCTCCTTGAATTACTCAATATTCAGAATCTCGGTCCAAAGACTCTGGCACTGGCAAATAAACACCTTGGTGTAAAAAACTTGCAGGACTTGAAGAAGGTGATTGAAAATGGCAGTCTGGCAAAACTTCCCCAGATGGGTGAGAAAAAGGTAGAAAATATCAGAAAAGGTATTGAATTATATGAACAGAGCCATGAGCGACTTTCCATCGCGGTTGCCGAGTCTATTGCTTCAAGTGTAGTTGAATATCTGAAAAAGAATGCCCCGGTCCTGGAGATTTCACCTGCGGGCTCTCTGCGAAGATGGAAAGAAACCATTGGCGACATTGACATTCTGGTTACAGGGAAAGACCATAAGAAAATCGTTGATGTATTTACCAAATATCCTGAAGCAGAACAGGTCATTTCTGCGGGTGAGACAAAGAGTTCAATTCTGGTGCAGGACGGAGTTCAGGTGGACATAAGAATCGTTGATCAAAAATCTTATGGTGCAGCATTGCAATATTTTACAGGTTCCAAGGCACACAATGTAAGATTGCGGGGCATCGCAGTGGACAAGAAATGGAAACTCAATGAATATGGGCTTTTTGAAGGAAACAAGACAATTGCTGGAGAAGATGAGAAGGAGATATACAAAAAACTCGGTTTGCAATGGATTCCTCCGGAAATGCGCGAAGATCGTGGTGAGGTAGAACTTGCGCTGAAAAATGAATTGCCAGGACTTGTCCAACTCTCTGATATAAAAGGTGATCTCCAGATGCATTCCATCTATTCTGACTCTTCAGCAACAATTGAACAACTTGCCTTAACCGCCCAGAATATGGGCTATGAATATATATTGATAACTGACCATTCCAGATCTGCTCGGTACGCACACGGTCTTGAGATTGAAAGACTATACAAACAATGGAAAGAAATTGACGAACTGAACAGGAAATTCAAAAACTTCCGTATTCTCAAAGGAATAGAAGTAGATATCCTTCCCAATGGCAAACTTGATTATCCTGACAAGATTCTGAAGGAATTTGAAATGATTGTAGCATCCATTCATCAAGGATTTTCAAAGAATGTGACTGAACGGATATGTTCAGCAATGGAAAACCCTTATGTTGATATAATCGGTCATCCAACAGGTCGACTCATATCAAAGCGCGAAGGATATGTGATTGATATTGACAAAATAATCAAGAAAGCAGCCGAGACGAAAACTTATTTAGAATGCAATGCCTATCCTGACCGACTTGATTTGAATGATGTGAATTTAAAGCGATGCAAAGAAATTGGCGTAAAAGTAAGTATTGGCACAGATGCCCATGGAGTAGATGAATTGAAATGGCTGAAATTCGGAGTTGCCACCTGTAGAAGGGGGTGGCTTGAAAAAGACGATGTTGTTAATACTTATCCTTTGAAAAAACTTTTGGATTCCAGAAAAATAAATCAGAGGTAAATACCCAAGGATCTCAAAATTGCTACGATCTGTTCTTGTAGTATCACTACAACCGCACCACCAATACTCAGAAATGGACCAAATGGAATTGGATTATCCTTGCTCTGACGGGTTATGCCAAGATAGATAGCTCCAACGATTGAACCAATAACTGCTGCCAAAAATATGGCGGGAATTATCAATGGAAAGCCCACAAATGAGCCAATCAATGCAACCAGATATACATCACCCATTCCCATTACTTCCTTTTTATATGCCCAGCCACCAATAACCCTTATGATTAAAATAAGTCCGCCACCAAACAGCACGCCAATCAACCCTACCAAGAAATTATGATTAAAAAACTGATAGACCAATCCGAGGAATATCCCCGGTATTGAAAAGATATCAGGAATAAGTTGATGAGTGAAGTCAATACCTGAAATTACTATCAGAATAATAAATAACAATGAAAAGAAGAAAAAATTCATTTGAAACGAATACTTGCTAAATGACCACAGTAAACAAAGGGCAGTCAACAATTCAACAATTGGATACTGCATAGATATATTAGTCTTGCATTTGCTACATTTTCCTCTCAAGAAAATATAACTTAACAAAGGAATATTCTCATACCACAAAATCGGTTTCTTACAATTGGGGCAGAAAGAACCAGGGGAGACAATGGAAATTCCACGGGGAAGTCGGTAGATAAGAACATTTAAGAAACTACCAATTACAGTACCAAAAACAAAGACTGCAATTGAATAGAAGATTTTCAAATTACAAGCCCTTTCCTTTCAGGTCGTAATAAACTGCAAATGAATCAAGGCATTTACAGATTGATTCCATGCTTTCTTTGATGATAGTAAAAACCTCCTGCGTATTACTCTGCATTACTTTGGGTATGACAAGAACTGCTTTTTTAATTCCCGGGATAAGATTGGAGTTAATTATATCATGCTCAGCAAGGCTGATGAATACATCTGCGTTGTTCAGTGGCTGACGATAATCATTTTCAACAATTATCTTGTTGCCAATGTCAACAAGGGTTTTTGCCAGACCATAAAAAAGATATTTCACCTTTTCACATAATTTGACCTGGTCTTCAGGGCTATATTTGTCCATTCTGTTAGAGGTATTCTTAATCTCTTCAATGTTTTTCAGCATTGTATCATATACTTCTTTAAAACCCGTGGCATCCATAGTATATTATATATATAAATCAATTCCTGTCAACAATTTCATCAATTATTTTGAACCTACACAAACATTGACTTTATTAATTAACTTGTTATAATTAAATCAAGATATGAAGATTGGAATCATTGGTCTTCCCAATGTCGGAAAATCAAGTTTGTTCAATCTTTTAACTCAGGCTAATGCACAGGTTGCGAAATTTCCATTTACCACAATAGAAAGAAATGTCGGAGTCGTAATAATACCTGATGAAAGATTAGATAAGGTTATAGAAATAACAAAATCACCAAAGAAAACCTATGCACACATTGATTTTATTGACATTGCAGGATTGATAAAAGGTGCCTCAAAAGGCGAAGGATTGGGCAATAAATTCTTATCTCATATACGGGATGTTGACCTTGTCCTGCATATCTTGAGATGCTTTCCTGACCCTGACATTCCACATACTGATACTGAAGTTGATCCAAAAAAGGATTATGACATTGTGCGAAGTGAATTATTTCTCGCCGACTTAGAGATTGTAGAACGAAGATTGGATAAAATAAAGAAGAAGTTTGAAGCAAAGGAAGAATCTGAAATCTTAAATAGAATAAAATCAGACCTTGAAAAGGGACAGATTCCAAAAGAAAGAATCCAAGACTTGCCCTTATTAACAACCATACCAGAGATAATCGTTTTGAATTTTGACGAAGATGGAAAGTTCAAGACAGATTTTCCCGGTTACAGAATATCAGTAAAACTTGAAGAAGATATCTTGGATTTCAAAGAACCGGAGAAAACCGAATTGAGAAAAGAAGCAGGGCTGGAACCAGAAGGTATGACAGGACTATTAAAATTATGTCTTCAGCAGTTGTCAATGATAACATTCTTCACGATCAAGGGTGAAGAATCCCGTGCCTGGTTGATCAGATTCGGCACAAAGGTGATTGATGCTGCAGGTAAGATTCACACTGATTTGAAAGATGGATTTATAAAGGCAGAGATTTTAAAATATGAAGATTTGTTAAAAGCAGGTAGTTTTGCCAATGCCCATGAGCAGGGCTTCACAAAGATTGAAGGCAAAGAGTACATAGTTCAGGATGGTGATATTATTCTGATAAAATTCAAGGTGTAATTATACTATGGTTCTATTTATTGGTTTTTTTGTTTGCACCGGGATAATATTTTTTGCGGGCACAAGACTTTCGTTATACAGTGATGTCATTGCGGAAAAGACCGGACTTGGGAGAACCTGGATCGGTCTGGTTCTGGTGGCTTCAGTCACTTCCCTTCCAGAAATGGTTAATAGTATTGGTTCCGTGACTTACGCTGGAGTGCCGGATATTGCAGCAGGTGATTTAATTGGCAGCTGTGTTTTCAACCTGCTAATAATTGCGTTTCTTGATCTGCTATATCGCAAATCGCCAATATCAAGTATTGCCCGGACCGGTCATATCATATCAGGAAGTTTTGGCATACTACAATTGAGCGTCATAATTCTTGGAATATTCTTGGGCAGACGTGTGCCAGTTTTTGGTGGAGTCGGAATTAACAGTATAATTTCAATTCTTATCTATCTTCTTGCAATGAGGTTGATCTATCAATATGAAAAGAAATCAATCAATAATGAAACAAAAAAACACGAAATTGAACTCTATCCTGACATAGCCTTCAAAAAAGCCGTCTGGCTATTTATCTTGAATGCCCTTTTAGTGATTGGTGCCGCAATATTTTTGCCCAAGATTGGCGAAGGAATTGCTGAATTGACCGGATTGGGACAGACTTTTGTGGCAAATATTCTGATTGCCCTGTCAACTTCACTGCCTGAAGCAGTGGTTTGTTTTGGCGCATTAAAATGCAAGGCTGTAGATCTGGCAATGGGCAATTTGATGGGAAGTACAATTTTCAATATTGCAATCCTGGGATTTGTTGATATTCTATATACAAATGGCCCAATTCTTTGTTTCGTGAGCCAAAATCACATCATTTCAGCAATATCAGCGGTTGTGATAACATCAATAGTGACAATAAGTCTCACCTACCGTGCAGAGAAGAAATATCTTCCCTTATCTCTGGATGCGATTTTGATTGTTGGAGTTTATCTGTTAAATGTCACCTTACTATATTTGTTACGATAAGAAATCTTATGAAATACTTGACAGGAATTCATAATGGATTATAATTCATCACTTACCAAGTTTTTTTAACAAAGGGGGTTTTATGGCTTTATGGGCATTTATTTTGTTTTTATTAGGAGTCCTGGCATTGCTTTTCAATATTTTCAATGTCTTTGAATGGTTTACGCCATTCTGGGCAATTATCTTGATGGCAATTGCTTTTGCCATGCTCACGCGTATTGCCCAGAAAGAAAAAGAAGCAGAAAAAGAAAAATTGGTTGAGAAAATTCAGGAACTTGAGGCGAAATTGAGCAAACAAGAGAGCAAAGAATAGTAGGGAGATGTCTATAGAAATTGCAATTTTAACAAAGCCGCAAAAGACCAAAGGATTAAATTCCCCCAATTGACCCCTTTATAAATCAATATGTTTGAATTTCATATCTCTAAAGAATGTCGTGATACATACAAATTTGAGAAAAAACTATTTGAGACCAGTGGCAATGCCATATTTGTGGATCTACCAGCAGTAAAGAAATTTGCCAAAAAATGGAATGACCACCGGAAAGAAACAGGGAAGAATTTAATCAGTCCTGCGGAATTGAATGCCATGGGTTTGATAGATGAAATTTTGCATCTGGTGATACAGAGGTATCAGGAAGAAAGGAATCCAGAAGCATTTAGCAAGGCATTAGGTGATTTGTATGAAAATGTAGGCAGAGAAAGGGTTGTTGACACATTCAGAAAATTTACCAGTCTTTTTCCGCCTGTATCCGTGTATGAAGGGAACGAATCCATAGAGGAATATTTGAGAAATAGAACAAGTGGAATGCCCAATATCCTTATTACACTGCAGGAAATACTGATGTTGAATTTAGCCAATGAGAATCCGGCTTTTCTGGCTTTTAGAGAACTCTTTGATGATAAAACTCTGCGCAAGCAAACTGATTATGAGACTGTTATCAAGAAAATTGAGGAATTCTTCAAAACTCAGCCACTTTATGGTCCATATAATCAAACTCTGATTGAACTTTTGAAATCGCCAATGCATGCATCACCTGATTCCCTTGCCGGACAATTGTTATACATTAAAGAACACTGGAAATTGATATTGTCCTCTGAATTACTTGAGCGTTTGACAACCCGTATCCTTGTTTCCCTGGATTTTATCCGCGAAGAAAAAATAGAAAGACCATCAGGACCAGGACCAGCACTCATTCCTGAATTTAGACCCAATGCTGAAAATTATTATGACCTTCATTCAGATGAACCACGATTTAGCCGTGATACCGACTGGATGCCAAAAGTTGTAATGCTTGCCAAGCATACTTATGTCTGGCTGTATCAGTTGAGTAAAAAGTATAATAGAGAAATAAAAAATCTGAATGAAATTCCTGATGAAGAATTGAAGTTACTGAGTGATTGGGGTTTTAATGCACTCTGGCTCATTGGAATCTGGGAAAGGAGTAAAGCATCAGCAAAGATAAAAAGACTTTGTGGCAATCCTGAGGCAATTGCATCCGCATACTCAGTATATGATTATAGTGTTGCCCGGGAGCTTGGTGGGGATGAGGCATTTAACAATTTAAAACACAGGGCACTTGGCTATAATATCAGAATTGCCGTAGATATGGTTCCGAATCATACCGCAATAGATTCAAAATGGATAAAGGAACACCCTGGTTGGTTTATTCAATGTAATAATTCCCCATTTTTCAACTACCAATTCACCGGTCCTGACTTATCTGATGATCCTGAAATGGAAATATATATTGAAGATGGATACTATAGACGCACAGATGCTGCAGTTGTGTTCAAATTGATTGAGAAAGGCACCAGAAAAATTAGATATATATACCATGGCAATGATGGCACGAGCACGCCCTGGAATGATACTGCCCAATTGAATTTTCTTTTGCCTGAGGTGCGTGAAGCAGTGACACAGAAAATTATTGATATTGCAAGAAAATCATCTATTATCAGGCTTGATGCGGCAATGACCCTGACCAAGAAGCATTATCACCGATTGTGGTTTCCCGAACCAGGCAAAGGTGGGGACATTCCATCCCGAACAGAATACAGTATGACCAATTCCCAGTTCAACAAACTCTTCCCCAAAGAATTCTGGCGCCAGGTCGTTGACAGGATCGCCCTTGAAGTTCCTGATACATTACTGCTTGCTGAGGCATTCTGGCTGATGGAAGGATATTTTGTAAGAAATCTTGGAATGCATCGTGTGTATAACAGTGCCTTTATGAACATGCTCAAAATGGAGCAGAATAAAGAATATCATTTGGTACTGAAAAATGTGCTTGACTATAATCCAGAAATTTTGCGTAGATTTGTGAACTTTATGAGTAATCCCGATGAATTGACTGCGGTTCAGCAATTCGGCAGAGATGACAAGTATTTTGGTGTATGTATAATGATGGCAACAATGCCTGGACTCTGCATGTTTGGTCACGGCCAGATTGAAGGATTTCAAGAAAAGTATGGAATGGAGTATCAGCGCTCTTACTGGGATGAAAAAATAGATGAATATCTCGTGAGAAGACACGAGCAGGAGATATTCCCTTTGTTAAGGAAGCGCCATCTTTTCAGTGGTGTGGAACATTTTTATCTCTACGATTTCTTTGATAAGAATGGCACTATAAATGACAATGTTTTTACCTATTCTAATGGCAATGCCACAGAGCGCATGTTAATTGTGTATAACAACCGATATCAGGAGACAAAGGGCTGGGTCAGGGGTTCAGAAAGATTCCATACAGAAGATCTCTGTTATGGCTTGAACCTTGATTGCAAAGATGGTATCTATTATCTTTGCAAAGACCACAAAGATGGTCTGTTTTACCTTATTGACCCTGTAGAAGTATCAAAACAGGGCTGGTATATGGAGCTTGGCGCTTATAAATACCATATATTTATGGAATTTAAGGAGATATGGGACAATCAAGATCAAGATTTTAGAAAATTGTTTGAGTTCCTAAATCGTAAAGGATTTTTGAATATTGACTGGGCAATGACCGGGATGAAGATAATAAAAAGAATAGAAAAATTTAAGCATATAATTGAAACAAAAGATTTTCCCAAAACCAATGAGCCATTATTCATAATAGTTGATAGCATAACAAAAAATCCCTTTGTATTCCAGGATTTATTCCTTTATACTTCTCTTGCTGCAATCATTGACAGGGGGGATATTGTTATGGGGAAAAACACCGAGATCGTTAATTTTCTTAATTTGCCCGAGGTCCGAAGTTTTCTGATGGTGCACACTTATGAAACAATAGAATGGTTTAACAAAGACCGATTTGAACTATTGCTATCCTGGTTGTTTGTCAATTGTATAACTCAAGAATTGGAGAAAAACGGAGAAAGTGGTGATAAAATACTCAAAAAATATTATTTGAAGATTGAGCAGTTTTCAAAGTTGTCTGAAGAATGTGGTTATCAATATCAACGTTTCCTTGATTCCTTGACATAAAACGCAAAGTCAGATATAATAGCCCAAAGGAGGCATAATGAAAAGAGGAACTTTTGCCCTGCTCGCTATCATTGCATTGGTCAATGCCTTTGATCTAAGCGGGCGCATTGGTATGGGATTGGGTTTTACTCCGGATGTCTATCTTGAATCCGATGCCGGTGGAGTGATTACATTACCTGTGATTGACCTTGCAGTTACAAGGATAGGATTGAATCCCAAACTCGCACTGGAACCAATGTTCCTGTTTGCCCTGGAGAATAGAAATGATAACACAAGTATCAATTTTGCCCTTGCTGGATTGGGCAATTTTCTATTCAAAGGACATCAAAAAACAAATCTCTATGCCAAGGTAGGACTGGGGTTTATGCTGTATTCACCTGGTGGCAATGCAGATACAAGATTCGGTTTCAACCTTCCTTTTGGATTCGGACTTGAACACTTTGTCAGTGAGTATTTTTCGCTAAATCTTGCAGCCCTGAGTGGATTCACATTTATCTCAAATCCACCTGGTGGTGGTGATTCATATATGCAGGTAAAACTTGGCAATGCCAGGCCATTCGCATTCTATCTGGTCTGGTATTATTAAGGCGTGGTATAAGGGTTGGGATGCTAAAAATACTTGACTGATAACCAGCATCCCAACCCTGACCCAAAAACTATCCAATCAATGTCCTACAAATACCTTGATCATACTGCTGATCTGGGAGTAGAGGTTAAGGGAAGAACACTTGTAGAACTCTTCGTCAATACTGCAAAGGCAATATTTGAGACTCAAATCAAAGGAAAGATAGTAAAAAAAGAAAATTTGAGTTTTGAAATAAAAGGTATATCACCTGAGGAACTGCTTATTGAATGGTGCAGGGAATTATTATACAATTTTTCAGTAAAAGGATTTATCCCAAAGGAATACAAAATTGAAATTACTGATAATTTTAGACTGATGGCTGATTTAAAAGGCGATATATTTGATATAAAAAGGCATCAGGTAAAATTGGAAATCAAGAATGCTACATACCATAAGTTGAGTGTTACAAAGATAAAAGACAATTATTACGCGACCATTATATTTGATGTATGATCAACTACTGAACCGGCGTGAGAATTGCTTAATTTATTCTATCTTCACAACCCGTAAAACCGCAGATCTGTCTCCGTCTGTAATTTTCACCAAATAAACACCCGCAGGAACAGGGCGACCAGAATCATCATCACCAGACCAAGCAATCTGATTAAATGAACAATTGGTTAAATGGTTAAATGATTTCACTAAACGCCCACTTATATCGTAAATTTTTATACTGACTACTTCCGCAAGGCTGAAGCCTTGCCCTGCATTGCCAATCTGGTATCGGGTACCAGGTATCTGGTATCTGATTTGTAGGTGGTTTCTGAATGGATCAGGAAAAACCAAAGCTGAATATTCTGAATTTCTATTTTGTAGCATCTCGCTGATTCCAATTGGATAGCCAAAATTGGCAAAATATATCTTGTATGGTGGAGCATCACCCTGTGTCCAGATAACATATGCACCACACGTATTGGGAAAACGAATTGATTCATTGATTAAAAAGAAATTCCTGATTGAATTTCTTGCATACCAGCCGGTCATTGTATAATAAAGGTGGTAATAGATATCTTTGTAACCCGATGAGTCCTCATTCCAGAATAAATAACTCCAGGTTGTGCCAACAGTAGAAACCACAGGATAACTGGATAAGCCTGCGGTAGGATAACCACCACCAGCATTCCCACCATAAAATCTTGCTTCCAGGTTGCCTGATGAACTATCTTCCCAGGATGCTGACAAAACCTCATTGCCATGGCTATAGTCAAGCGATACATTTCGCAATGGACGATAATGGTCAGATAAAGAATTTGCTGGAGACCAATTTCCGCCTTCCATATAACGATACATAATATGGAACGGAGTATAAGAACTTGAATCAACCATTGTCCATACGACGAAAATTCTTTTGTTCGGACCAAAAATGCTGATACTTGGATTTGAATTGTCTTCAGGTACTGAACCATAACTACTCAATCTCATTGTATCGCTGAACGAACCCATTGAATAATTGCGGTAATAAATATGTCTTTTCCCGGTAACCTCTTCTTCCCAGACAATATGGGCGACAAGATTGGAATCAATTACTAAATCAGGAACTGCACATAGCCGATTAGAAACATTGACCTTCACTGCTGAAGAGTAATCATTCAGACAATCATAATAGATATCCCCGTCTGGACTCTCATAGGCAATATGCCGCATACCATTTCGGTCAAGATCAATTGCAGGATGTCTGCCTGGTGACAGATAGATCGGAGACTGCCAGTGGTAGCCCTCATCTGTAGAATAAATGTAAAAAAGACTATCTGAAGAATGATAAACGACATAAATAGAATCATTCAATTTAGTTGCAGACTTCACCGCAATCTTATGACTGTTGTTGAATGCAGTTGCATCAAAAGAACTTGTGTTCGCAACCATACTTTCGTAGTATTGGCTAAAGCATAATCCAATTCCAAAAGACAAGAAAACTATGAACCTTCTCATAAACGCCTCCTGCAGATATTATATCAAAAAAATATAAAGCGTCAAGGGTGTGCATCTTTTTGGCCACAGTTCAATTTTCTTAACAAATTTCTATAGGGCAATTATAAATTCAGGACTTAAGGCGTAAGCCTTTTATCTCATGGAATTAGTGGGGTCGGGTCTTGACATTGGACATAAATGATTACGCAGATGAAAGAAAGATTCAAACAGGTCAGAAAGGGAGAGATTTTGATTATGAAAAAAACTATATAATTATTCTTAGATAAAATTTTTCTACGCGCTTCTCTACCTAAGACTTAAGTCTAAAGTGGATTGACATAATCAATTTTCTGGATATAATTTAGGGATTTTATGATTCAGGGAACCAATGATACCAGATATGCCTTTATAAATGGAATTGTGCGCGCTAAAGAGGCAAAACTACTAAGAAAAACCCATTTTGACCGGCTCATTGAAGCGGGAATTGATAACTTTCAACCAATCCTTAGCGATACTGTCTACACCGGCGGTGGTGAATTCTTGAGTGTCCTGACTGATGTGGAAAAACAGGAAAGGCAGTTCTTTGATAAACACTGCCTTCACTCTGAAATCAAAAAAATCATTTTGTTGCCTGAGGCAATCCATAATCTCAAGGTGAAATTGAAGACCGGTGATGATAGACTTTTATATGATGTGGATACGAAGATGCTGGAATCCGAAAACGAAATAATGGTGCTGATCTCTGATTATCTCAAAGATAGAAACAGTTTCCTATTATCCAGTGAACTGGATAAGTTTTTGTGCAATAGAATTTTTGAATTTTCAAAAATTTCTCTGTTTTTTTCTGACTATTTTAGATTATTCTTTGATTTAGAAAACATCCGTAGTTTTTTCCGCTCAAGACAGTTTGAAAATCCAATTGAAATATTTAAGCAGGTCTATATCAAGCATGGTAGTATTCCTGAAAAAATATTCATTGACAATTTGAATAAAGACCTTAGTTCAATAACACGGGAATTCCGTAATACAATCTACGGGAATATCATTGAACAGGGTGGAAATTATCTTGAGACCCAGGGTTCATTTTTGAGACTTGAGCGATTATGCGATGAGATGAAATTGCAATTTTTGAAAATGGCAAGATTTTATACATTTGGTGTAGAACCTTTATTTGGATATTACCAATTCAAAATCGCTGAAATAAAAAGATTGCGCCAGGTATATATGGGCAAGCAATATAACATCCCTGTATCACAATTAAAGGAGAGCATTCCGGATGTCTGGTGACCTGGCGATACTCGGTACAGAACAGAATATTTTGCCATTTTTGGCAACAGGTGCGACCATTTGTGCAGTTGAAAAAGGCGAGGCAGAAAAGAAAGTGATGGAACTGATTAACCAGGGCGTGCGTGTGATTCTTTATACTGAAGAATTCACTGAAGAACTGAGTGAGGTTTTAAGAATGTATCAGACTGAAAGCTTTCCTTGTCTAATTCCATTTTCAACCGGCGCCACAAAAACCCGCATCGCCATTGAAAGACTCAGGGGAATTATTAAAAAGGCGGTAGGTGCGGATATCTTTCTGGAGGAAAAATGAGACAGGGTGAAATTGTCAAAGTTTCTGGACCGCTGGTCATTGCAAAAAATGTAACAGGTGCTCGTATGTATGATGTGGTCCGGGTTAGTAGTGAACGGCTTATTGGTGAAATCATAGGGTTAGAAGGTGACCAGGCATCAATTCAGGTTTATGAAGATACTTCCGGCATTGGTCCTGGTGATCCGGTGTTTTTGACTGACCAGCCCCTTTTTGTAGAACTTGGTCCTGGATTGATTGAATCAATCTATGATGGAATTCAAAGACCATTGAATCTAATCAAAGAAAAAGCAGGTGCAAATATCACCCGGGGCATTGAAGTACCTGCGCTTGATAGAGAAAAATTATGGGAATTTGAGCCACTGGTCAAATCCGGAACCAAAGTTCGTACCGGTGATATCGTAGGGCAGATCCGGGAATCGGTTCTGGTCGTGCACAAAATCATGATTCCACCAGGTATTACGGGTGTGTTAAAAGAGATAAAAAAAGGGAAATTTAAAGTAACCGATATTGTATATGTTGTGGAAACCAATGAAGGAATCAGGGAATTTAACTTGATACAACGTTGGCCTGTACGCATACCCAGACCTTACGATAAAAGACTTGCACCTACTGCAATATTGAATACTGGGCAGAGGGTGATTGATACATTCTTTCCAATTGCCCGTGGCGGTACTGCATGTTGTCCAGGACCATTTGGTTCAGGCAAGACCGTTATACAACATCAATTAGCAAAATGGGCAGATGCTGAGATAATAGTATATGTTGGATGTGGTGAGCGAGGCAATGAAATGACTGATGTGCTCATTGAGTTTCCAGAATTAAAAGACCCAAAGAGTGGTGAGCCATTGATGAAACGGACTGTGCTTGTTGCTAATACATCAAATATGCCGGTTGCAGCAAGAGAGGCATCTGTATATACGGGAATCACGATTGCTGAGTATTTCAGAGATATGGGATATTCTGTAGCATTGATGGCAGATTCTACTTCAAGATGGGCAGAGGCAATGAGGGAAATATCAGGAAGGCTTGAAGAGATGCCAGGAGAAGAAGGTTATCCTGCCTATCTTGGGACAAGAATCAGCTCTTTTTATGAACGGGCAGGCAGGGTAAAACCATTGGGAGTCCCTGAGCGCGAAGGTGCATTGAGCGTTATTGGTGCGGTTTCGCCACCTGGCGGTGATCTTTCAGACCCGGTGGTTCAGGCAACACTGCGGGTAGTCAAGGTATTCTGGAGTCTTGAAGACCGGCTTGCTTATCAAAGACACTTCCCGGCAATAAGCTGGCTAAATTCCTATTCTCTTTATGTTGATGAGGTAAGTGATGATCTTGACTCTGTTGCCACAGGATATGTAGGATTGTCCAAAGAGGCAATGAGATTACTGGAGGAAGAGGCTGAACTCCAGGAGATTGTGCGACTGATTGGTATAGATGCTTTATCACCGCAAGATCGTTTGCTCCTGGAAGGTGCACGTTCAATCCGTGAGGACTTTTTGCACCAGAATGCATTTCATGAAATTGATACATATACTTCGCTTCTGAAACAATACAAAATGCTTGAATTATGCCTTTTCTTCTACAATCAGGCACAGGATGCACTTAGTAAAGGCGTGCCATTTACTGATATCGTCAAGATGCCTGTGCGGGAGAAGATTGCAAGGGCAAAGTATCTTGATGAAAAAAACTTGAGTCAGATTGATGGAATCAGTGAGGAAATAACAAGGGATTTTAAGGGATTGTTAAACAAACTACCAGCAGGAGCAGCAAAATGATAAAGGAATATACAAGTATTGCCAATGTAAGTGGTCCACTTTTGCTTGTTGAAGGAACAAAGGGTGTCAAATACGAAGAACTGGTTGAGATATATACGCAGAGTGGTGAAAAGAAAAGGGGCAGGGTTCTTGAAGTTGATGCGGATAAGGCTCTGATCCAGATATTTGAGGGTTCTTCAGGAATTGATGTAGCAAATTGTCGGGTGAGATTCCTCGCCAAAACCCTGCAGATCGGTGTATCATCAAGAATGCTCGGAAGGGTATTTGACGGTCTGGGCAGACCCATAGATGATGGTCCAGAGATTGTGCCTGAGGCATTGCTTGATATTAATGGCGCACCGATAAATCCAACTGCACGTGATTATCCAAATGAATTCATTCAGACCGGCATATCAGCAATTGATGGTATCAATACCCTGGTTCGTGGACAGAAATTACCGATATTCTCTGGTTCCGGACTTCCCCATAACAGGCTTGCTGCCCAGATTGTAAGACAGGCAACCGTGCTCCAGGAAGGGCAGGAATTTGCAATCGTTTTCGGTGCCATGGGTATAACATTTGAAGAAGCAAATTTTTTCATCAGCAATTTTACTTCAACCGGTGCTTTAGAAAAGGTTGTGTTATTTTTAAATCTAACGGATGACCCGGCGATTGAACGCGTATCAACTCCAAGGGTTGTGCTTACAGTTGCTGAATATCTTGCATTTACGAAGGGCTATCATATACTCGTAATACTCTCTGATATGACAAACTATGCTGAGGCATTGCGTGAAATCTCAGCAGCAAGAAAAGAGATTCCCGGTCGCAGAGGTTACCCAGGTTATCTTTATACAGATTTAGCCACCGTATATGAACGTTCAGGCAGAATAAAAGGAAAGAAAGGTTCAATCACACTAATTCCGATTCTGACAATGCCAGAGGATGATAAGACCCATCCGATTCCTGATTTGACCGGATATATCACTGAAGGTCAGATAATCCTTTCAAGGGCATTGTACAGAAAAAAGATCCTGCCACCCGTGGATGTGATGCAATCATTATCAAGGTTAAAAGACAAGGGAATTGGCAAGGGAAAGACCCGTGAAGACCATGCAGATTTGTTCAATCAATTGATTGCCTGTTATTCAAGGGGCAAAGAAGCACAAGAACTGGCAATCATCCTTGGTGAAGCAGCATTGTCTGATATGGATAAGATCTATCTAAAATTTGCCACTGTCTTTGAACAACGTTATATCAACCAGGATGAGTATCAAAATCGCACAATTGAACAGACACTTAATTTAGGCTGGGAATTGTTAAGACTCGTACCCAGGACTGAAATGAAGCGGGTAAGGGAAGAATATTTGAAGAAATATTATGATAATTTAGAAATCAAAGCAAGATAGAAATTTATGAGATTGGATATTCCTCCAACCCGAATGCAGTTATTAAGATTAAAGCGAAGAAATATGATTGCCCGGCGTGGACATAAGTTATTAAAAGACAAGCAGGATGAGTTGATAAGAAAGATAATGGAATTAATAAAGCAGATTCAGGAATTAAGACTGAACATTGAAAAGGAATTACAATCTGCCTATAGTTATTTCTATTTTGCCTCCAGCAAACAATCATCAAATACTACAGAAGAAGCATTATTGGGTGGAGATAAAAAAATTGAGATAGAATATACTACAGAAAGGGTATTCAATGTGCGAATCCCAAAATTCATCAAAAAGATTTCCGGAACAATGCTAAGTTATGGTTTTTTAAGTACTTCTGGGGACCTGGACCTGGCATTGAAAAAGATTGACAACCTGCTTGAACGACTGCTCAGGGTTGCTGAATTGGAAAAGGCACTGGAAATTCTTGCAATTGAGATTGAAAAGACCCGACGTCGGGTAAATGCCCTGGAGTTCATTCTTATTCCGTCAATAGAAGAAACCATTAGATATATAAATCTGAAGTTATCTGAGATAGAAAGATCAGATTTAACAAGGTTGATGAGAGTGAAAGAAATTCTCGGAAAAAGGTAGGTAATATGGATTTGATTGAAGAAATCAAAAAAGCTGAAGCAAAGGCGGAAACACTAAAAAAACAGGCAGAGCAAAAGGGAATGGAACTAGTTGAGCAAACAAAGGAAGAATTGCAAAGAAAACTGGATAGCATTGCCCGGAAAAGAATTCAATTATTAACCGAAAGTCAGCAGGAAATAGAGAAAACTGTTGCTGAGCAAAAAAAGAGAATAGAAGAAGAATACAACAGGCAGAATCAAGAATTGAAAAATCAAGTCAAAAAAAATAGAGTAAAGGCAATTGAAGAAGTCCAGGAGATGATCCTTAAATGGCAACAATCCCGTTAGAAAAGATTGTAATCATCGTCCACAAAAGCATTAAAGAGCAATTTGTTGATAAACTTCATAAATTGAAGATAATACATATCACGGATCTAAAGGAAACACCACTGTATACACCCGTTGAGTTAGAGAAGATAAGAGAAGCGATTTCCCAGATTTCTGGATTTCAGAAAAAGGGAATGCTGGACAATTTTGTGAGTCCGCGCATTCCTATGAAACTGCAGGATTTTGAACTGATAACCCACAAATATGATTTTCAGCACACTGCTCAAGAACTTGAGCAAATCAAAAGAGAACGGGAGACAGTGAATAACCAATTGCAGAATCTTAAAAATCTGGTTTCAAATCTGATCCCTTTTGAGTCCTTAAGTTGTAAACTCAGTGAGTTAAGAACCTTCAAACAGGTCGAATCAATAGTCGTGCAGATAAAAGCCGAAGAAACATATAAGGCAATTGAATCGTCAATAACTGATATACCTTATTCATTTCAGTCGGTTAATAAAATCGGTGCAAAAGTCTTTGGTGTATTCTTTGTGCGTCAGGTGGACATTCAAAAATTCAAGGGCAAATTGATTGAATTAGGTTGTGAAATCCTGGAACTGCCGAACATTGATAAAACTCCGGCAGATTTAATATATGAATACAACCAGCAGATTGAGAAGATGAATAATCGTATTGTGGAACTGAACAAACGGGAAATAGAACTTGCACAAGAGATTATGAATCTGAAGATTGTTTATGACTGGATAGATAATGAATTCAGAAAAAATGGCGTTGTTTCATCATTGCCTGAAACCACAACCACAATAAACATCATTGGCTGGATTAAAAAGAAGGATATAGATAAACTCAAGAAAATTGCTGATGAATTCAAATTTGTAGCATTTGAAAATGTTACACCTGAACCAGATGAAAAGCCTCCTGTAGCAATTGAAAACCCCTGGTGGAGTACCCCTTATGAAATGTTAATAAGACTTTATAGCATGCCAGAACAAAAAGAATATGACCCTACACCATTTATTGCGGTATTCTTTCCAGTATTCTTTGCTCTTTGTCTGACCGATGCAATATATGGCATATTTCTTGCCTTGTTTTCATTATATCTTATGCGCAGGGTTCCCGGGGATAAAAGTCTTTTATGGATCTTATTCGCCGGCGGCATCATTACGATTTTTACTGGTAGTATGGTTGGAGGTTGGGCAGGAAATCTTTTTGATTTGATTGGTTTTGGTTTCTTTAAAAATCTCAAAAAACTGATGCTCTTTGATCCTCTGACCAATCCAATGCCCTTTTTCTATCTCTCATTGGGAATTGGTTATGTCCATGTTCTTCTGGGCGTACTCATTGAGGTATTTGATGACCTGCGCAATAAAGAATATGCCAGGGCAATATTTGAGAACTTCACCTGGGTAGTACTGATTGTGTGTCTACCATTATATTTTACTGTTCTGAAATTACCGGTTCTTAAAATCCTAATTCTTCTATCAATCACTGGTATCATCCTCTTTTCAAACCGCACTGGTAATCCACCACTTCCGGACCAGATTTTATGGACCCTGATTGTGTTATTCCTTCTGGGAACATTGATAAAAGTATTTCCACCTTTTTTTAAATACATCTGTCTTGTGCTATTTATTATCGGTATTGTCCGAATAAAGTATAGCAAGAAAATTCTTATAAGAATTGCCTGGGGTCTTTATACCCTCTATGGCATTACATCATTCGTAAGCAATATCCTCTCTTACATTAGATTAATGGCATTGGGAATGGTTACCGGTGGCATTGCTGTAACCGTTAATATGATTGCCTGGATGGTATTAAAGGTTCCAGTCATTGGTATAATTTTGGCGATTGTAGTATTGATTGCAGGACATAGTTTTAATATTGTAATAAATGCACTTGGAGGATTTATACATACAATGCGCCTGCACTACATTGAATTTTTTGGTAGATTTTATGCAGGTGGTGGCAAAATGTTCAGACCATTCGGTATGGAGACAAAATATGTTGAGATCAAATGAAATAAATAGAAGGTCTTTATACAACGCTGCTGGTTTTTCAAACAAGAAATTTAGGAATTTTATTTACTATAAACCACTTACTATTACCCTAACCAGTAGCCAAAGCCATAAACCATTAACCTTTAACTCTTATTATAGGAGGTATTATGACTGACCCATTAGGTATGGCAATTGCAATAGCTGGCGGCGCCCTTGCTGCAATTCTGGCAGGCATCGGCTCAGCCATAGGAATTGGTTATACTGCCCAGGCAGCAAATGGTGTATTAAGTGAGGACCCTGATAAATTTGGACAGTTGTTGATCCTTGTTGCGCTTCCAGGAACCCAGGGATTTTATGGATTTCTTGGCGCATTCTTATTGATGACCAAAATTGGATTGCTCGGTGGCACAATGCCTGCAATATCACTATGGCAGGGTTTACAATTGTTTTTTGCGTGTATGCCCGTTGCGCTTGCCGGACTCGTTTCCGCAATCTGGCAGGGAAAAGTCTGCACAGCAGGCGTGGAAATGGTCGCAAAGAAACCCCAGGAATCAGCAAAGGCAGTAATTTATGGCATTCTGGTTGAAATCTATGCAGTCTTAGGACTGATTGTTACAATCTTGAGTCTGATGGGAATGAAATTATAAATATGCAGAGCGTCATTGAAAAAATCCTGGCCGAAGCAAAAAAAGAAGCTGAGGCAATTGCCCGCAAATACAAAGGTGAAGTTGAAAAAATAAGACAGGAATATCAGGAAAAGATTGCAAATGCTGAGAAAAAACTCACCGAAGAAATTGAAAAAAGAAAAAAAGAAGGGATAATGCGGGCGATTGCACAGACAAGACTTGAATACAACAAGAAACTGATGAGTGAGATGCAGATTCATTTAGAAGATGTGCTGCAATCTGCAATAAAAAAATTGCCCGAGCATAAAAAATACCTTGATTTTCTGAAGGGCTTGATAAAGAACAGTGGCGTGAAGGAAGGCGAACTCTATCTATCAAAATCTGATCTGCAAAAATACCAAACGCAAATTGAAAAATTCATAAAACAAGAGGATTGCAACTTCATTTTAAAAAATGATGAGAAAATTTCAGGTGGTGTAGTAATAAAGAAGGACAAAACAACCTTTCTTGGCTCAATAGATGTCATTGCTGAAATCATAAAGGAGGAATTGAAAATCAGAAGCGCACGTATAATTGGATTTATATAATGACGAATGCATTCTTGCAGATTATGGGTGAGAATCAAGATACGATACCTTCCAAATTATGGATTGACATCATCTAATTTTTTTATATAATCCACGATAAGGTACAAGACCCCTGTCCTTTAATAGATATTAACAAAATTCTATTTGTTGGTGTCTTGTACCTTTATTTATTTATTGTAAGTGCTAAGTTTTTCCCAAAAATCCCATCTCCCCTTGTGTCTGCTTGTGCGTCTCTGCACGCAGACAGGAGAGAAGGTAAGGGTGAGGAATATAAAGAAAGAATCATCCTTCCCTTTATCCCCTCCTATCAAGGGGGAGTAAATGTCAATTTTTTGGGAGGAACTAAACTGTTACTATTTATTGGTTATTAGTTAATGGGAGTTACGAATGATACCAGTATCAAGAAGGGTATGAAATAGAACTTTGTAACGCGGAGTCATTTATGGCAGAAAAATCAGAAAGAAAGAAGTGGATAATGGAATCCAAGAGGCGATGTTTGAAATCGGGATTGAATTCTAATAATCCGCGCATTACAAGAATCCTATGTCCTGCAGAACTACACCGCCGACAGGAATGTAACAGATTTTTGATTGAATCTGCCCTCCCTTATATGAAAATTTGTAGTGAAACATTCAGGTTATGTGGTTCTATTCTGGTTTTGACCGACCGAGATGGCTATATTTTGAAAGCAGTAGGACCTGAATCAGTACTTAAGAGCAGAAAAAAAATGGGATTAGGCGAGGGAGGCTCATTGCGTGAAGAGGATGCGGGTACAAATGCAGTAGCACTTGTCCTCAGACACCTGAAACCCACTTATGTAGAAGGGAGGGAATACTATCTAAAAATCTTTCAATCCGGTGCCTGTTTTTGTGCTCCAGTGTTTTTCAATGAAAAACTAATGGGCACTACAGTGATTGTTCATCCAGAGAATAAAGGCCACCCCCATACCTTTGCTCTGGTCAAAATTCTGGCAAATCTTATTGAGCAGAAATATGAAAATGCACTTGAGTTTGATTCCCTGGTCAATCTATCAAATCTGCTCAATCTTATAAGTGTTGCAACTGATCATTTTGGCATTATTCTATGGTTGAGCGAAAGGGCAAAGAGGGTATTTAGTACTTTTCAAAAAGATA
>JBNAVN010000017.1:0-43866 GCA_049700315.1 bacterium | reverse complement strand
ATCCAGCCTTAAAATTATTATAATTAATAGCGAAAAAAAGTCAAGATTGTTTTTCACCCTTGACTTTTTCTTGTTGAAGAATATAATATCTATAGAAATGGAGGTGCATGATGCTTGATATAAAAGGTATGTTAGTTTATCTGGCATTGTTCAGTATAGCCTCTGCAGGTGTTTGGACAACAGGTTATGCTGATGTTGATGGTGATGAAATTGATGAAGGGATTGATTATGTAATTGGGGTTGAAGGTGAGCAGAACATTCCATATGTCTATGCTCCTCATGTTCATTTTATTGCCTGGAATACCACGCGCACTTGCATGGGTGTCGCCTATGTTAGACAGGTGATTTTAGATAATAACTCAATATTATTAGATACTGGTGAACCAACCCTGGTCGGTCAAACATTCTACTACCTTAATAAATTCTATGATACAATGATTTCATACTGGCAAGAAAATAAGGTAATTACAAGGTGGGAATCCCAGTATGCCATCCTTGAAAGAATTGTAAGTCTAAATGACAGCCGTGGCATTAATCACTACAAATTGTGGAGAAAAAACAATGACGGTTCAACCACCTATTTAGGAGAAACATCAATGATTACGGTTTGGAATGATGGGATGACAACAATTGAAGGAGCACGTAATTATGTATTGACACAATTGCAGAATTTCAAAACTGCATATAACGATAGTTTTGTAGGTCTTACTATTCCTGATAACATCACATTCAAACTCATTTATGTATTTGACGATTATGTAAACAGATTGAATAATTATTCAGTGCTCGGATGGGATGGATGGAACTATACTGCGCCCCAATCACCAGCAATCTGGGGGATGCTCCATTTACCAGAACCCTGCAGTCTTTCATGCGAATATTTCTCAACACCCTGCGCTGAACATGTATATGCAATATGGAAGTCAACTAAAGGGATACAGGCAAAAGCGAGAATTGAACCCGAAGTCATTAACTTAAAGAGTCATGGTAAATTTACTGCCTTCATTAAATTGCCTCCGGGGTATGAGCACACAGAGATAGACCTTTCAACAGTAGAGTGTGAAGGAGCACATGCGATTTCAGGACAGGCAACACCTGAATTCTACATCGCCAAATTCAATATTCAAGACCTTATTGGAGTTCAACCTGGTTTAGCAGTGGAATTTATGGTTACTGGGCAATTAACTGATGGAACGCAATTCTTCGGAATTGACACAGTAAGTGTCATGCTGCCAAACGCGATAACATTGACCGCATTACCCAACCCCTGTCCTCATAACAGATGCGTTATGATTAAAGTAGCAGCGGTAGATTTAGCCGAAACACAGACAATACCACTAACAATAAAAATTTACAATGAAGATGGTAGACTGATTAAGACACTGGCTAACAATTGTCATCTACCACTGACCAATTTGGTATGGGATGTGAATGATGATTTTGGAGTTAAAGTTTCTGCAGGTATCTATTTCTGTAGGATTGAATCGGAGGATATCAATAGTACACAAAAGATAATCATTTTGCCTTAAATCTTCTTAGCTACTATGGTTAAATGATGCGCAAATTTAGATAAAGGAGTGTGGAGTAAAAATTCATTCCAAATTCTCAAAATGGGGTATAAGGGATTTATTACTTTATACGGATGATTAATTAACATATCTGCTTTTTCAAAAAAGGTAATTTTAAATCTTGAATTATTTAATAATTTTTTTATGGAATTGTACGACCATAGATATTCGTGAGATTCCATGCCCAATTTTCTTGCAATAAATTCAGTATAAGAAGTTCGTTGCGGTAATTGGAAAATATAAAAAATACCATCGTCTTTTAATACGCGCCTTATTTCACTTAGAATATTATCCAACTCATTTGGCGGAATATGTTCTATAACCGCATAGGTAAATATGATATCAAAATATCCGTCGGCAAAAGGAATATGCATTCCATCATAAAACCTAAAATCTACATCAGTTTTTCTCTGGATAATTCGCCAGACATTCCTCATACTTTCATCGCGTGTCTTTTTATGCTCCTCAGCCCTACCCTTCAAAAACCCATTAAGTGACTTATCTTCGGTTGTTTCCAGCCCAAACACACTATATCCAAGATTTGCAAGCAAATAGGCTTGAATACCAATACCACAGCCAAAATCAAGGATTTTTTTAGGTGGCGGTGTAAACTTTTTGATAATTTTTAAATCATTTACGACGTTTGCCAGATGTGCCCTTGAAGAATATGCCCTGAAGCATTTTCTCAAAAATACTAATTCGTTAATAGAAACGCTATCTTTTAGTTCCTTCCAGATTTCATCTATCAGAATTTCCATACACGAATTATAGATAGATTGTCTGCAAAGTCAATATTTACTACCATTGACAAATAAATAGAGATCAATATACTTGCGGTATGAAATGGTTAAAAAGAATTATTACAGTGGTCATTGTTTTAACCATTTTCTATTTTCTGATTACCAATCTGATTAATAACTGGCATAAAATACCGCGAGATTCTTTGCATTTCAATCTGGTCAATATTTTAATTTCTATGATATTGTTGTTCCTGAATTTTCTAATATTTGTTGAAGCCTGGCGAAAAATTATCTTTACCTTAGGAGACTCAATTGACTTTGCTAATGCCTTCTGGATTATGTCTTCATCACAGCTTGCTAAATATGTTCCGGGTGGAATCTGGTTTGCCCTGGGCAGGATTTACCTTGGTAAAGGAGATAAGTTAAAACCTGAAACCATCGGAATTAGTGTAATAATTGAAACCGCATTAACTCTATTAGTTGGAATCATTTTGTTCCTTCTTTCGTTATTTTTTGCGTCCAGAAGTTCAATATTGAATTTTTTATTTGTTGTTCCTATTGCAGTTTTTTTCATAATTATCTTGCATCCGAAAGTTCTTAATAAATTACTAAATCTCAGTATGCACATATTCAAAAGAAAGCCAATATATTTTAATATAGATTACCTCCGAATTCTATGTCTCTCCCTCTACTTCTTTGGGCTCTGGATTGCCCAGATAATTGGATTTTATTTTTTAATAAATTCCATATATCCTGTGCATATTACAAAGATTTTTCATCTTGCCGGTGTATATACACTTTCCTGGATGAGCGGTTTTATTGTTATCTTTGCCCCAGGTGGTCTGGGGGT
This sequence comes from bacterium, assembly GCA_049700315.1. Lineage (GTDB taxonomy): Bacteria > Hydrothermota > Tepidihabitantia > SM23-42 > JAOAFX01 > JAOAFX01. The sequence continues at coordinate 40,708 of JBNAVN010000017.1, read as the reverse complement.
CCGGGAAGGGATGATGTCTTTATTGCTTTCTTCTTTTATCCCTTCGCCTTTAGCAATTGCCATCAGTTTTTTAAGTCGGGTCTGGATTACAGTATTTGAAATTGTAGTATTTTTTCTTGGCGTCGCAATTCATAAAGTTTTGAGTAAAAATAGTTACTGATTCAAGTTGTGTCTTAATATCATTACTCCCAGTTTTTCCAAAATAAATGCCCACATATCAACATCTTCATCAATCTGCTCAGAAAGCGTCGTGCCACCCCCATGGCCTGCATATCTGCGCACAATAAGAAGAATCGGCTCTTTACCAGTCTGGTTTTCCTGAACCTTTGCTACCATCTTCATTGCGTGCATTGGATGGCATCGTGGGTCATTATCACTTGCTTCAAATAAAACCGCACCCATAAGCAAACCACCATTACTTCCACCACCAATTCCAAGTCTCTGTGGTTTTGTATAATTATTTTCTATAAGCCACTCTGCCGCATGAATAAAATCATCAAATAAATTCTGCTTTTTTATTCATTCCTGAACACTAAGGGCATCAAATTTTTCTAATTTCGGTATTCATCAATAATGGTTCTATTATGGACTGTGTCCGTTGTCGAAATCTTCTCTGTTTGTGGATATCTTATCTTAATATATTTCATACTACATGCTCCTGAAGTGATAAAAAATATAAACGGCATGATCTTTAAAATCAATCTCGTAACTATTTATTCGCCTTTTCTAAGGTAAATTCTCCAACCGCAGTGAACTGCTCACCACTTAAGAGGTCTGTTGTCCTTGCTACAATTATGTAATTACCCGCTGGCAGGTCCATTGGATGGTATTTTGCAGCGACATATGCTACATCTCCTTCACTACTCTCAGTCTGAGTCATTATATCTACAATCTCTCTGCGCATTTTTTCCTTATTGTATATTTCATAATCAACCTTTAAAAGATGCTGTCCATCCTGAATCTTCAAGTTATAGACTTCATGATAGATATAGAAAGGGGTGGACACAGGTATTGATGAATGCACAAGGGGTATAACCCGTCCTACTGGTTTGAAAAACTTATCCTCAACCCACGCATCATCTATCAATTTTGCAAAAATAAGGTCACTAATCTTTTTTGCATCATCTTTATAATCAAGCAGGTCAATAGAAAATTCTTTTTTGCCCTCAGATTTTGATTCTAAATTGGTATATTCAATAACTACGAAATACTTCTGGGGAGCAAGCCACAGATTGATTTCATCGTAAAACCCTTTATGGTCGCCATTCTGAGGAATCACCATATCATTCTTTTCTATTATCAGGCTATCAATATGATTATATACTTTTAATCTGCGCAACATTCTGTTGCTATTTGAATTTTCAATATTGATCTGGGCATAAATCTCCAGCCGAACCAAATCCCTTCGCTGTCTGAAACGACCAAATGAAACATTAAAATCTAACCTTCCCGATGGAATGATATCCGTGGACGCAATATACAATGTATCATCCTTCAAGACAGGAACAACAACATTATCTCCAAATTCGCTTCTGGCAACAATTTTATAAGCACGCGTTAACCTGACAAAATCAAACTCAACTCCTTCATTTTTGTATGTCCATATTTCTGCCGGCCTAACAAATTCTTTGGTTGCAACTCCAACTTTTTTCTCAGGTGTTATGACATATCGTCTTGTTGGATCTCCATACATAACATAAATTGCTATTCGTTCATCAGTTAAAGGTGCATATCTCCCAAATTCTTTGAACGCATATGCGCAACGCTTTTCAAATTCCTGTTGTTCTCCACTCTTTCCCTGCCAGTATTGATCATAGAAGATTTTTCTCTCAGTTGAAGAAGATAGTTTTACATAAGTATCAGCTGCTACTGAATCAATACTTCTCAATCCCAAATATAACACGCGCTCCCTTTCAAAAAGGCGATAGTACCTTGCACCAAGGATATTTGAACTACAACCAATGATTATCAATGATACAAATAGCAAATATTTTCTCATATTATACTCCTTCCCACAAATATAATTATAACCATTGAATTCATAATGTCAAGCATACCTCAAGCATATCTTATTTTATGTCTTGATTATGGAAGTTTTCTGATTATATTTAAAGCATATGAAAATCGACCTGAAAGGAAAAGTTATTCTCATCACCGGTGCCACAGGTGGCATAGGTTCTGTTGCAGTTAGATTGCTCGCCGAATACGGTGCAACCGTAGCCATTCACTATTACAAAGACAGAAAGTATGCAACAAAATTGGCAAGAAATTCCGGTAATCATTCACAAATTTTTCAAGCCGACCTCTCCAAACCGAGAAAGTGTGCAGATCTGATAAGAAAAGTCTTGAGAAACTACGGACGATTGGATGTATTGATCAACAATGCCGGCATTTATGAATCCTCTTCTATCAATAAAAACATTGACAAGTGGTTAAAAGATTGGTACCGAACATTGAATGTAAATTTGATTTCAGTTGCAGTTCTGTGCCGCGAGGCAGTCAAACATTTTATCAAATCCGGGGGAGGCAGAATAATAAATATCTCATCCCGCGCAGCTTTTCGTGGTGAAGACAAAGACCACTGGTCTTATGGTGCAGCAAAAGGCGGCTTGGTTACTCTCAGCAGAACTATTGCTAAAGAATATGGTAAAAACAACATTAAGTGTTTTGTGGTTGCCCCTGGGTTTGTGAAAACAAGAATGATTGATGATTACATCAGCAAATTTGGGACCAAGGAAATCATCAACCACCTCGCACTTAATGAATTGACTACACCTCAACATGTTGCACCCACAATTTTATTTCTTGCAAGCGGGCTTATGGATCATGCCACAGGTTGTACAGTAGATATTAATGCCGGTAGTTATATAAGATAAGACCCGCCTATTTCTGTAACTCGTACTTAATCTAATAGCAATAACTGAGGGTGTTTTTACCTCAGGTAGATAACTAAAGTGTTGAACCTGAATTTACTCTTGTTACGCTGGTTTTTCTTAGATTCAAATTTGAAGATATAATACAATTCTTGCCAATCACAATTTTATCAGGAATAATCGCATTTTTGCCAATCACGGTGATACCTGTTGATAGATTAATTCCAAGGGTAATATTGGACTTTGACCTTCCTGAACCAATAATTGTATTAGCACCAATCTTTACATTTTTGTCAATGATAACTTTGTGGAGAAGGGCTTTTTCCTTAATGATTGTATTGTGAAATACGATAGAATCAATTACTCGGGCATCTCTGTCAATAATAACCCCGGGTGAGATTATGGAGTTTTCAACTGTCCCCTCAATGATACAACCTGAGGATACAAGTGAATTTATTATCCGGGCATTTTTACCAATGTAGGCAGATGGTTTTGCCCCAATTTCACCACGGACAAAAAGATTTGTTCGTATATTCCAATTCTCTATATTCAGTCCTGAATCCGGGTTCAGTAGGTCCATATTGCAATTCCAGTAAGCATCAATTGTGCCCACATCGCGCCAGTAGCCACTAAATTCGTAACCAAGAATTCTTCTTTTATTTTTCAATAATAAGGGAATAATGTCTTTAGCAAAATCTACGCCACCCTTTCGGGCTGATTCGCGCAGGGCATTTTTGAGTATTTTTCCGTTAAATAAATATATTCCCATTGAAGCAAGATTGGACTTTGGTTTTTTAGGTTTTTCAATCCAGTCAACCACCCAACCATTTTTATCAATAGAGGCAATTCCAAAATGGTGTGCCTGCTTTATAGGAACATGAATCAATCCTATTGTAACATCGGCTTTTCTATCTTTGTGATAAGTTATCAGCGTATTGTAATCCATATAGTAGATATGGTCTCCAGAAAGAACCAGAACCATTTCTGGAGAAAAATCTTCAAGAAATCCAAGATTTTGAAATACCGCATCAGAGGTACCCTTATACCAATCAGATATATCCTCACCGGTTTTCGGAGGCAATATTTCTACAAGTCGTGTTTTTCCAAAAAGATCCCAGGGCCTGCCATTGTCAATATGTTCCATCAAAGAAAGTGGTTTATATTGGGTCAGTACACCAACTACATCAATCCCTGAATTGGCAATATTGCTCATTGTAAAATCAATGATACGATAGATTCCCCCAAAAGGTATGGCGGGTTTGGCGCGCAATTTTGCAAGGATACTCAAGCGCGAACCTACGCCTCCAGCAAGAAGCAATGCAATGATATCTTTCTTCATCTTATGACACTACCCGGCGCAATTTCTTCTTCAGCAATGAACTTACCCGAATAGATAACCGTATTAGCGCCGATTTTCACTCCTGATGCAATCTTTGTCTCTTTACCCAATATTGTTATGCCCTTGGTTAGAAGACCTGTGAATTCCTTTGAGGGAACCTGCGCGCCAAAAATTCCGATCTCTGCAGATTCTCCAATTTCACAAATTTTGTCGCAGATAACCATTTTTAATTTAGCATTCTTCTTTATCACTGTATTATGGAAGATGATTGAATTGATTACCTCACTGTTTTCTTCCACCACAACGCCTGGTGACAAAATGGAATTTACCACAACCCCTTTTATTATACATCCATCACTTACGTATGAATTTATAACACGACCTTCTATTCTCGCTGGCATACGGTCTTTTAAAGCACATCCTTCAATTAGATTTGTGCATACCTGCCACTGATTTAAATTGATTTTCCCATTGAGCAATTCCATATTTGTTTCGTAATACATTTCTATTGTCCTTGCATATGACCAGTAATCATGGAATTTATAGGCATAAATAGCACATTTACCCGGCAAACGGCTGATAATGTCGCGCCCGAATTCATGGGATTCCGCGCTCGCATTCTGTTTCAGTAAATCAAAGAGAATTTCTCTGCGGAAAATATAAATCGTCATTGAAACCCAATCCGACGGAGGTTTTCCAGGTTTCTCTTCATAGGCAACTAATTTAGCATCACTTTCAATAACACCATATCCAAACCAGGGATTTCTGGACTTTAATTTTGTGAAACATACTGTTACATCTGCTCGTTTCTGTTTATGAAATGCAAGAACTTTCGTGTAATCTAATTGATAGATATGATCAGCCGCTGCGACAATGACATACTGAGGTTTGAATTCTTCAATGTAAGAAATGTTCTGGTATACCGAGTCTGCGGTTCCTCTATACCAATCAGATTCTTTCAACCCTTTATAAGGTGGTAACATTCTTATGCCGCGTTTTCTACCAATAAAATCCCAGTGTTCGCCAGCCCCAATATGACGCATCAGACTGTATGGTCTGAATTGAGAAAGAACACCGACATTGTCAATTCTGGAACGCATCATATTACTGAGCACAAAATCAACGAAACGATAAATACCAAATACTGGCACCGCTGCCTTGGGTCTCTTTTCAGTCAAGGTGAGGAGTTCATCAACGCGACCACCAGCAAGTATCATTCCGATAATTTCATTCATATCAGATCAAAATTTGAATAGCTATACAAATGTTGATAGAAAGTCTGTTTTAGTCAAAGACTACATTTTTGAAATCAACATATTTTATCGGATTAACCTTAATGCCTGCAACATGAACTTCATAGTGAAGATGAGGACAGATAGCCCTGCCTGTTTCACCAACCCTACCAATGACCTGTCCACGCTTTACTAACTCGCCTTCCCTGACCAAGATCTTTGAAAGATGTGCATAGCGACTAACAAAACCATAGCCATGGTCAATATCAATAACATAACCGTAACCCATATTCCAATCCGCATAGACCACAATCCCATCTGCAGTAGCATATACTGGGGTACCCCGTGATGCACTAAAATCCACACCTTCATGCATCCGCACATCTTTCTCAAACGGATCAATCCGATACCCAAAACCAGAACTTACTTCTGCACCAGGAACCGGGTGGATAGAAGGAATATGTCGCCAGACATCAAACTTCTGCCCTAATTTGCTTTCTAATTCTTGAAGACTCATCTGCCTCAATTTTGCCTGTCCTTTTAGAATATCAATGGATTCATACAATTCATCAAGGATTTTTGAATCATACATGGAAAGATTGTTTGTCCTTGCCGAATTCTTGCCTCCACCAATACCCATTGACCAGACATCCGGGTGTATTGAAGCAACCTGCAGGAAATTACGTTGTTTGTTGTCAATAGCTATTTGAGTGTTTAATCTTCCTTTTAGATTTTCAATCCAGGATCTAAGTTGAACGATTTTATTTGAATATTCACGATACTGATCTTCAGCAATACTCTGTTTTATCTCATTAATTGACACGCGCGTATTGTGCAAAAATAGGAACAAAGCACTTATAGCAATAACTCCACAAAACATCCCGATAGAAAACAGGGCTCTATTTGAAAGAGAAATACTTTTGAGAAAATTCTTTCTTCCAATAATAATTATCGTATAATCCTCTTTCATAATCATATTATTATAATCATATATTTATCATTGTCAAGGAATATTTTCTGTTGAATTATTGTTTGCTCTTGATTTTTTTCCACATAATCTTATAATCTGACATGCCGGAGCAATGGAAGAGTATATTAGAAAAGGAAATTAACCACGCCAGAAAGATCTGCATTCTTGCAGTAGGAAATATAAAAAGGGGCGACGATGCAGCCGGACCACAAATATTCATAATGATATCGTCAAGATTAAAAAGGCACAAACTCAGGGATCTGTTACTAATCAACGCCGGTGAGACACCAGAAAATTTTTCAGGAAATATTAGAAAATTCCAGCCTACTCTTACAATCATCATTGATACTTGCATAAGTGGCAAAAAGCCCGGAACTATATATCTGGTCAATCCTGAACAGATTCAGTTCAATGATATCTCTACTCACAGACTACCCTTATCAATGTTTACGAGATTTCTGGAACAGACAATACCAACCAGGGTAATTATACTTGGAATTGAACCTGAAAAAATGAATTTTGGCGATGATATTTCACCTGAAGTCAATAAGGCACTTGATAGATTGGTATCATTGATTGTTCAGATGTTAGGCAAGTGGGAAAAAAATAAGAAATAAATCCCTAAATTTCTATTATCTACAGTCCTTCAAAAGATCACTTTAGTCTTGAACGAATCTCTTTTAATTCCTCCTTTACTTCTTTTACAATTTTCATTGTATCTCGTAATGGCAGAGACAATTGTTCAGGTCCTTCAGTAATCGTAGCCAGCTTTTTCTTGGCACCGGCGATTGTATATCCTTGTTCATAAAGAATAACCTTTATCATCCTCGCAATCTCAATATCCTTTTTCGAATAGAAACGTCTACCCAATCTATTTCTGTGTGGCTTCAACATCGGGAATTCCTTTTCCCAATAACGCAATACATAAGTAGGTATTCCCAGCATTTCTGCCACTTCTTTTATTGAATAAAAATCCTTCTCATCCATCTTTCCTCCTTGTCTTTGATATCCAAAAAATACTACTCATTTTTTAATGGTCTCATCATTAAATTCACCAATCCCTGGATTGGTGATTTCTTCCTATATAGAATATCGTAGACAACCTTTGATATAGGCATATCCACATCATATTTCTTTGCCAGCCTCACAACTGCCTGTGCTGTAGGGACACCTTCAGCAACCATTAGCATGCTCTTTCTTATCTCTTCAAAACTCTTGCCCTTGCCAAGCATTTTTCCAAAGATATGATTTCTGGATTCTTCACTAAAAGAAGTTGTTATTAAATCACCCAATCCCGACAGTCCATAGAATGTCTTCGGATTTGCACCCATTTTTTCACCAAGCCGTTGTATTTCTACAATACCCCGGGCAATAAGTGCACCTTTTGCATTGGCACCAAATCCCAGACCATCACTTATGCCACAGGCAATTGCCAGGACATTTTTTACTGCACCGCCAATCTCGACACCAAGAGTGTCTTCGCAATAATATATCCTCAAATTTTTTGTGGAAAGTTCCTGTTGGAGTTTTTTTATTTTGTTCTTATCCCTACCCGCAAGCACGACTGCGGTTGGTTCCTCTCTGATAATTTCATTGGCTATTGAGGGACCAGAAAGGACAAAACATTCATCTCTCTGCAGCTCTTTTTTGATAATCGCAGACGGCAACTGAAGGTTTTTTATTTCAATTCCCTTAATAAGACTTAAGAAATCTGACTCTTTGATTCTCAATTTTCTCATCTCTTTTAATACTGTCCTCAAAACCTGACAGGGCACGGCAAACACCACGAGTTCACTGTCTTTCAAAATGTTTTCTAATTTCCAGTCAATATAAATTGATCGGGGGATCTTGTAATCAAAGAGAAATGGTCTGTTGTCCCCTGTTTTCTGAATAGATATTGCCCGTTTTTTATCATATTCCCAGATTTTCACGCGATGTCCATTCTTTTCTTGAATAATTCCAAATACTGAGCCCCAATTTCCACAACCAAGAATTGCAATATTCATTTTTTACCCCAGAAGAATGTTTTTGGTTCTGTTTTATTGAATAATCTTTTGATATTTGAGCGATGGGAAAATATGATAAGAATACCTATTATCAATATTAATATTCTCTCACTCGTTCCGGTATCACCAACAAGAAATGTAGTAACAGGCAGTACTATTGCCAGGCTGATTGATGCAAGTGATACAAAAAAGGTAGTCAAATAAATGATTAACCAGACAATAATGGAAATCAGAAATGGCTTGGGTACAATTCCCAAGGCAACCCCGATAGTTGTTGAGACTCCTTTTCCACCCTTAAATGCAAATATGGGATTGAAAATATGGGCTAATATTGCACCGGCGCCAGCAAAACCTGGTATGAAATCGCAGTGTTGAGCAATCAGAACAGGAACCAATCCTTTCAATCCATCAAGCATAAATCCAATAATGAAATATACAATACCAAGAGAACGACCAAGATTGGTTGCACCAATGTTACCGCTTCCAGTCTTTTTCAAATCGACACCCTTAATAATTCCCAATAGATAGGAGAATGGTATGGTTCCAAACAAAACACCAATTACAAAAGAGAATAAAATTCTTGTGATATTCATCTTGCACCTGATTTGATAATCATTGTCTTTATTAATAATGGCACACCCGCATAACCAAAATAGGTTCTTAAGGAGTTACGTAAATATTGAATATAGTTTTCTCTCAGCGCCGCGGTGGTTTGAATCTGGAATAAAGGCGGTTTTGTTCTGATCTGGCTTATTCTCAATATCACTCCATCTGGTGGTTGCTTTAATATTGAAGGAAGTTTCTTCAGTATCCTTTTATCCGCTGTTTTATTTAACTCTGTATATACATCAATCACTCCCTGTAAAAGTTTGTCAATTGCAATACTGCCTTTTGCTGAAATCGGGATCACCGGCACAAAATCCACAAATCTGAATGATCCCCTTGTAGAATTCACCACTTTATTATATTCCTTCTTGTTAACCAAGTCAATCTTGTTAGGTGCAATTACCATCCCCTTTGCCTTGGATAACAACAAGGATGCAATATGACAATCTTCATTAACAACACCCTGACTTACATCAAAAAGAATAATTCCGACATCGATTTCATCAATAATGTGCAGCACCCTCATCATTGAATAGAATTCAATCGGCTCTCTTATTCGTGAGCGTTTTTTCAGTCCATAGGTATCAATGACTTCAATCTGTCTGTCTTGATATATGAGTCGCGCATTGACCAGGTCTCTTGTGGTTCCTGGCTCTTCATCAACTACTGCTCGCTCTTCTTTTATAATTGTATTAAGCAAAGTTGATTTGCCTGCATTTGGTCTGCCGAGAATGGCAATTTTTATTGCCCGGGAACCTTTTTCAATTCGCATTACTGGAATATACCTCATTGTTTCATCAAGCACCTCACCGAAACCAATACCTGCCTCAGCTGAAACTGCAAAAGTCTTTTCAAATCCTAATTTGTAGAAATCAAGAACCACAGATTCCTGGGTCTTACTATCTATTTTATTCACAAGTAGTAAAACCGGTTTATTAAGTTCACGCAAGGTATTGGCAATTTCTTGATCTGAACTCATCAATCCGGTTCTCGCATCCACGACAAAATAGATTACATCTGCCTGTTTTAATGCCAGTTCAATTTGATACATAATTTTCCCCGCAAGAATATTTTTTTCTTCAGGAAAAAAGCCGCCTGTGTCAATTAAATTGAAGATTCTGCCCTTCCAGATTACTTCACCGTATATCCTATCCCTGGTCACACCCGGTGTTTTGTGAACAATGCTCAGCCTTTTCCCTACCAGACGGTTGAAGATAGATGATTTACCCACATTTTTTCTACCAACAATTGCTATTGTAGGCATAAGATCAATTCTTTAATTGAATATGGTGCGACAAAATATTTATTACCATCAAGTACATAGTCATCAAGGAATTTGCCATCATCATTTACACAATTTGGTGGAAGAACAATATAATCGTATTTCTTTTCCAGCTCTATAACTGTGTTGTAAATATCCCTGCCCACAAGTAATCCAGAAACCGTTACACTATCACCAAAAAATTTGTTCTTTATTTTTATCACATCAATAATCACCTTTTTGCTGGTCAATTTTTCTTTAAGGTAGTTAATATATGGATAGGCAAGTTTACCTGTAACAAAAAGAAATTTACCCGATATCTTCTGTTTATGCCTTAATGAATCTATTTCATCAATCATCTGTCTCACCATACCAATACCATTTTCATACTGGCAAAAATCATCATAATATGATCTTTCCGGTATTGGCAAGTTTGATTTTATGAAAAATTCATCAGCAAGATAGACAAATCCTTTTCTGAGTCTTCTTCTAAAAAACTTATGCACCTGTATCATAAATTTCACAACTTCCAGACAAAGTTTTTTGTTCAAAACAGGAATCCAGGACAAAAATTTTGTCCTGCCCACGGGTACAATGCCAACCGAACAGACTTTTGGAAAAAATTCTACCAGGTCATTTATTGTATTTTCCAGATTCTCTCCATCGGTCAACCCCGGAATAACCACAACCTGGCAATGAATGTCAATATTTGCCTCAGTAAGTTTTCTCAATTGTTCAATGATTAAACCTGCCTTTTTGTTTTTGTATAGCCTTTTGCGCAATTCTAAGTTTGTTGAATGAACTGATACATATAAAGGAGAGAGTCGCAATTGTTTTATCCGTTCTATGTCATCATCCTGCAGATTTGTAAGACTCAGAAAATTGCCAAAAAGAAATGATAATCGATAATCATCATCCTTAAAATATACTTCTTTTCTTAACCCACCTGGCAGTCCTTTGATGAAACAATAGTCACAATCATTTTCACAACTCCGGTATTGGGGTTCTTCAAAGACCAGATAAATGTCTTCGTTTGGTCGTATATTAACTATTTTCTTCCTTCCATTAACCGATACTAAAAATCGCCTATATTTTGAACAATCATTGTAAAAACAATAATCAAGCACATCAGAAATCTGCTGGTTATTTATCTCTATCAGTTCAGCGTTTTCAGGAATTCTTGAATCATTTGAATTTAAAACTCTGGGCATATCAAATTATAAAAATTTTTGACTAAATTTCAAGTAGTTTCTAATGACAATTTGCTATTGCATTAAATTTGATAGAAATTATCATAAACAAGCATATTTTTGGTTTGTCCATTTGAAAAAGATTGACAATTTAGGTTATTAGAGTATCATTAGGCGTGAAAAGAAAATATGACAAAGTTGCTTATCTATTTCTTGTACCGACATTAATAATAATTTTACTCTTCAGATTTTATCCAATCCTCCAGGCAATTGGAATGAGCGTTTATAACTGGTCAATTGCTGGACCGTTGAAATTTATCTGGTTTAAGAATTACTATCGGCTTCTGATTGACCCAAAATTTTATCAATCATTGTTGAATACCTTCTGGTATGTTCTTGGTGTTGTGCCTTTAACCATTATCCTTTCCATAGTAATTGCCTATTTTCTGAACCAGAAAATCAAAGGACAGGGGATCTACCGGACAATCTATTATCTGCCAGTTGTCACTTCAATTGTTGCAATAAGTGTAGTCTGGCGATGGATATTTAATCCTGACCGGGGTATTTTTAATGCCATTTTTGGCATATTCGGCATTGAAGGACTCAAATGGCTTAATGACTCAAGAGGAATTTTTGAATTATTTTTTAACATAAAACTGTCTGGATTTTTTGCCGGGCCATCAATTTCTCTGTGTTGTTTGATGATAATGGCGATATGGCACAACCTTGGTTATAGCATAGTCATTTGTCTCGCAGGGCTTCAAAATATCCCTTCCCAGTATTATGAAGCAGCAAGAATTGATGGTGCAAAAGGATGGCAATTATTCTGGCATATTACAATTCCTATTCTTTCACCTACAATATTCTATCTTCTGATTACTCAATCAATCAGTGCATTCAATACCTTCACTCCCGTATATGTAATGACCCAACCTCCAGGTGGTCCATTGGGAACAACAAGCCTTGTTGTATACTATCTATATGAACAATCGTTCCGATTATGGAATCTGGGTTATGCCAATGCAATTGCTTTTGTTGTTTTCATTATTGTTTTCACCCTTACCAAATTTCAGCAAAGATTTCTTGAACAGCGGGTTTACTATGAATAGAAAAACCATCCATATCATCCTGCTCTTTGGCGCTATCTGGATGATGCTTCCTTTTTTCTGGATGGTCGCAACATCGCTCAAGACCCAGGATGAAGCACTGCAATTTCCGCCAACAATCATTCCTAAAAGTATCGTCTTCAGTAATTTTATAGAAGCATTCAAGCAGGTCGATTTTACAAGATATTTTATCAATACAATCATTATGACCATCGGTGCGGTCTTACTTGTCTATATTACTACAGTGCTATCTGCATATGCATTTGCACGATTAAAATTTCCTGGTCGCGAATTTCTTTTTACTCTATTTTTAGCAATGATGATGATACCCATGCCCGTGTATCTTGCACCATCTTATGTAATCTTGAGCAAACTTAAATTCATTGATACATTTTTCGCTTTAATAATTCCCTGGGGGGTAAATATCTTTGCTATTTTCCTATTACGTCAGCATTTTAAGTCTTTACCCCAAGAACTTTTTGATGCCGCAAGAATAGATGGCTTAAATCACTGGCAGATAATCAAATATATTGTACTTCCATTGTCAAAACCAGTGATTGTAACAATTGGAATCTTTGAAATTATCACAAACTGGAATTCATTCTTATGGCCACTGATTGTCACGCATTCAGATTCAATGCGAACGATTCAGACCGGCCTTGCCTATTTTGCCCAGGCAGAATCAACTAACTATCCATTACTCTGCGCGGCATCCACATTTACAACCATTCCCCTGATAATACTCTATTTCTTTGTCCAACAACAGATTATGGAATCTTATTCACGAAGTGGGTTGAAAGAATAGTGCGGTAGTGGGTAGAAGAATGAAGGTCTTCAATGAAAAAGATGTAGAATGGTATTCGGGAAAGAATAATAAAACCAGTCCAAAACGTGTAATGGTAGATGGTGTATGGCGTGAGGTTTTCAGTTTTGAAAAACAGGTTTTTGAAGAATTTTCAACACGCAAGAGAACCATTGTTTTTTTATGTAACATAGGAGATAATGAGATCATTAAGATAGAGATTAGCAGCTGATACAGCGTCGCAAAATGCAACATTTTTCCAGCAGGCAGAAAAGTGTTGCAACATACTATATGAGTATATAAAGCATTGACTTTTTGCAGTTTTTCTGTAAAATAGAATATGCAACTCTTTGGGCGGTTAGCTCAGTCCTGGTTAGAGCGTCTGCTTGACATGCAGGAGGCCACCCGTTCAAGTCGGGTACCGCCCATGTTGCGAGTAAATTCCAAATTCCAAAATCCAAAATCCAAAATGATTTTCAAGATTGCACACCTGTTACTTAGAAAGACAGGAATATGGAATTTGGAACAAGGAACAGCGAGGTTGACCTAATGGAAGAGGTCCTGGAAAGGTTAAGAAAGATAAAGGACCTTGATGAGGATATAAAAAAGAACGAACAATTACTGAAAAGCATTCCGGTGAAGATCTCAGATCTTCAAAAGGAAATTGAAATAAAGAATAATCAGTTAACTCAGACAAAAAACCGTTTGACCGAAATTAAAAAGCAATATAAAATGAAAGAAGGTGATATTGCCGAGAATGAAACAAAGGCGAGTAAGCTAAATCAACAAATCCATTCAGTAAAAACCAATGAAGAATATAGGGCAATCTTGAAGGAAATTGAATTTTTGAAAAATGAACGCCTGCAAATAGAAGAAGCAATGATAAGTTTACTTGAAGAAGAGGAAAAATTGAAAAATTCTATCGGCACAATTGAAAAGCAAACAAAAGACTATGTTGAAGAAAGAACCCGTGAGATCAAAGCCCTTGAAGAACAAAAAAAGAATATTGCAAATGACCAGGACATTAAAAAGAATATGTTTCAGGATGAAAGCATGAAATTGCCCGAGGAAGTAAGAAAAATTTATGAAAGAATAAGAAAGGCACGCGACAGGGCAATTTGCGTTGTGTTGGATGATGGCATATGTACAGGATGTTATTCAAATATCACGCCACAGGCACTGAATGAATTGAAAAAGAAAAACAAGGTTTTGCTTTGTGATTCCTGTGGTCGGATTCTTATTTATGGAGACTGAAAGTGTAGTTGTACGTATTGATGGCTCATCCCGAGGGAATCCAGGACCTTCAGGTATTGGTGTGGTTATATATAATAGATACAATTTAGAAGAACCACTCGCACAAATTTCCCGGTATATTGGCATAACCACCAATAATGTTGCGGAATATGAAGCCCTTATACATGCGCTGAAATGGTTGCTTAACAATCAGGTTTTTGCAGCAGAAATTTATCTGGATTCAGAACTCGTGTATAGACAGTTGATTGGTGAATACAGGATTAAAACACCACATATCCATACCCTCGCACAAAGGGTAAGACATTTATTGAATCAATTCCAAAGAATTGAACTAAAGGTCGTTCCGCGCAAAGAGAATCATCTGGCCAACAAACTCGCGCAGAGAAGTTCAAAGATTGGACTAAAAAAATTTAAGAAAGAGTCAAAATGAATCAGAAAAGGGAAATCAATCCAGCAAGGATATTGCTTTTTGGTTATATCAGCATAATTATTGTTGGCGCACTTTTACTTTGTTTACCATTTTCAACCACCAAAAGCATTTCATTTATTGATGCCCTTTTTACATCAACATCAGCATTGTGCGTTACGGGACTGATTGTAAAAAATACTGCTATAGATTTCACAATATGGGGTAAGCTAATAATCCTTTTACTAATACAGATTGGTGGTCTGGGTTATATGACTCTATCTACATCATTTTTTTTCTTCCTGGGCAAAAAAATCTCTCTGCGCGACCGGATGTTATTTAAAGAATCAGTAAATATTCTCAGTTATGATAATTTGATGCGCTTTGCCTGGCGAATTTTCAGAATAACCTTTGTAGTAGAATTAATCGGCGCAGCGCTTTTGTATTTTTGTTTCAGACAGAAGTTCGGGGGAACAAGTGCTGCGGGTCATGCAATATTCCATTCAATTTCTGCATTCTGTAATGCAGGATTTTCAACTTTTTCAGAGAATTTATCTTTAGTCAGTGATAATTGGGTTGTCCCTGTAATTTGTACAATGTTAATTGTCACTGGAGGAATTGGTTTCATTGTTATCTCGGATATCTATTATGTATTAATAAAAAAGATAAGAAGGGATTTATCACTCCATACTAAGATTGTGTTATATACAACTGTCGTTTTGATAATTGTTGGAGCGGTATTTATCTTTCTCAATGAAGGACAAAGGATTCTGGACCAGTATCCCCTGCCTATGAAAATTATCCATTCCATTTTCCAGGCAATAACACCAAGGACTGCAGGATTTAATACCGTAAATATTTCTTTGTTTTCTCCAGTTACGATATTCTTATTAGTTATATTAATGTTTATTGGTGCGTCACCAGGAGGCACTGGTGGGGGCATAAAAACCTCAACTTTTACCCTTTTATTAATCTGGATCAAAGAACTTTTATTTGGCAGGTATAGAACCGATATTACAACAATGAAAAGGAGGATTCCTGTTGAGCAGGCAATGCGCTCTTTTCTTTTGATATCACTATCATTTTCATCAATTGTAATTGCCTTTTTTATCATTATGTTGATTGATCAGCCTGATCCCATGAAATTGGTATTTGAAATATTTTCTGCCTTTGGAACTGTTGGATTATCTTTGGGTTCAGGCATTTATCCGGGTTGCAGTTATGTCTGTGACTTTTCTTCCATAAGCAAATTGGTGATTATCCTTATAATGCTTATTGGTAGGGTGGGTACTTTAACCATTGGCAGTGCGTTGATAAAACCCCATTCATTGGATTTTTCCTATCCAGAAGAATCCATTGTTGTTGGATAAATACCGTTTTTTCTCTACATCCAACCCTATTGACATCTCTTTCTAATTGAATATAATATAATATGCGAAGAAGAATTTTATTGTTTGTAGATATCTATCTATTTTATTTTGAGGAGCACATCTTTAGCCCAGGAATTCCTGCAAGATAGAGAGTAATATGAAACAATTCGTGGTCATTGGTTTAGGTAGATTTGGCTCAAGCATTGCCCGGGCACTAACTGAGAAGAATTTTGAAGTTCTGGCAATGGACAGGAGCGAAGAAAGGGTAAAAGAGATAGAAGGTATTGTTTCCCAGGCAGTGGTTGTGGATGCAACAGATGAACGGGCACTAAAAGAATTGGGTATAAAAGAATTTGATACCGCAATTGTCAGTATTGGAGAAAATATTGAAGATAGTATAATGGTGACATTGATTCTAAAGGAGTTCGGTATAAAACAGGTAATAGTAAAGGCACACAATGAACTCCATGCCAAGATTCTTAGCAAGGTTGGTGCTGACAGAATCATATTTCCTGAAAAAGAAATGGGAGAAAAACTTGCCGAAAGCCTTGCGAGTCCAAAGATATTTGACTATATTGAATTATCCACAGAATATGGAATATTGGAGATTATTGCCCCTAAGAAATTTTGTGACAAAACCCTGCTTGAACTCAAACTAAGAGAAAAATTTGGGGTTAGTGTAATGGCAATCAAACGAAAAATGCCTTACACAAAGCCCGATGGTTCACCTGATTTCAAAGAAGAAATTGTTATCGGACCGGGTGGTTCTGATGAAATTCTACAGGGAGATGTTCTTGTCCTCCTTGGAAAATACAAAGATCTCAATAAAATTGAAAAATTATGAACGATGATTATAAAGATTTGTTGGAACTCTCGGAATTCTATATCCTGAGTCAAAAATACGAAGAAGCTATAAAGGTACTGAAAAAGGCGCAGAAGCTGAATAACCGTGAGCCAAAAATGTACTACAATTTTGGCATTGCTTATGAAGCACTCAATGACCGGGATAAGGCAATAAATTCTTTTAGACAGGCATTGTCCCTGGATCCAAAGTTTAAAGCAGCGCAGGAGCATTTAGACAAATTAATAAAAGGGTGAATGCCCTTTACACTTTTCAACAACTGTAATTTAGTTCAATTAAGAGAAAACAGGATTGTAGAGTGTAGTATTTTGGTTTTCAATGATAAGATATTCAAACTGATATTCAATAAATCCACAAATAAAAATCTGATCTATCATTTGCGCCACATCTTTCCTGACCTGCAGATAATTGATCTTAAAAAGGGATATATCATTCCTGGATTTACTGACTCTCATGCCCATCTTCTTGCCCATGGTGTTGAACTCCAACGTATTGATCTTAGCAAATGCCATTCCCCTGATGATTGTTTTCAAAAACTAAGTGCTGAAAAAAATAAAGATATTGTTTTTGGTGTTAACTGGGATGAATCACTCTGGATTAATGGTAGAAGAGAAAATCTAAATCGGATGGTTCTGGATAGGATAATCAAAGATAGACCTGTTATCTTGCGTCGCGTATGTGGTCATTTCGCAGTTTGTAATACATATGCACTAAATTCCATTTCAAATAAATGGAAAATAGTAGATAGAAAAAATGGCTGGCTCTATGAAGATGCAGCACTCTATTTAAATCAAATCTTTAGACCCTGTTTTGAAACTTATAAAAAAGGCCTGGAAATGGCAACAAAAGAAGCACTCTCCCTTGGTATTACCTCAATCAATGAAATAACCGATATTGCAGAGTTTAGAATTTATCAAACCCTCAAGAAAAATCTGAAGATTCGTGTAGCATTATATATCCAGAATGGCTTAAAACCTGCAATCAATATGGGACTCAAGTCAAACTTTGGAGATGATTTTCTTAAATTTGCAGGCGCGAAAATATTCCTGGATGGTTCAATCGGTGCCCTTACTGCAGCAATAAGAAATCCTTATCAACGTTCAAGAAACCGGGGTAAACTCCTGATTTCTAAAAAACAACTATCTAATATTCTTGACCTGGCAGAATCAAATTCAATACAGTTGATGATACATTCCATCGGCGACCGCTCAACTGATATTTTGCTGGAAGTCTTAGAAGCAAGAAAATTTCATCACAACCCTCTTAGGCACCGACTTGAGCATCTTGAGATGCTGGATACAAAACAGATAAGAAAAATTCGTAATTTCAATCTTGTTGCCTCAATGCAGCCGAATTTCTTGCGCTGGCAGTGTGCAGGTGATCTATAT
The DNA here is from genome assembly GCA_049700315.1 of bacterium. Classification (GTDB taxonomy): domain Bacteria; phylum Hydrothermota; class Tepidihabitantia; order SM23-42; family JAOAFX01; genus JAOAFX01. The sequence continues at coordinate 22,043 of JBNAVN010000017.1, read as the reverse complement.
GATAAAAATCTTGGTCTGCGATACAAACAGATGAATTGTTTCAATAAAATGAAAAAATGCGGAGTAAAATTGACCTTTGGTTCAGATTGCATGCCGATCGGTCCCCTTTATGGAATTTCCCTCGTTGTCAATCATCCATTAGATACTGTCAGATTAACACCTGGTGAGGCAATTGAGTTGTATACAGAAAAACCTCCTTTTGCTACATTTGATGAGCGTAGAAAGGGGAAGATCAAAGAAGGAAATTTCGCAGATTTTGTTGTTCTTAATAAGAATCCTTTGATAAAGGAGAATCTTGTGGATATAAAGATCTTGAAGGTTATTTTAGGTGGAAAATTTGTATATTAACACACTGTGTAATAATAGTATATCCACGGCAAATTATGAAGAAATTTCTATGGATAGTTGGTAGGGCATATAATAAATTCAATAGTGATCGGTGCCCTTTACTTGCATCTGCCCTGGTAAATGCTGCAATTTTTAGTCTATTCCCCCTAATACTGGGAGTTCTTTCTTTCTCATTTTTTATCCTTGGTTCATCCCAGGGTTTGATTGAAAAAATATTACCCATATTGAAGCAGATTGTGCCTATTGGCATTGAAGAGATTGTAAGGAATATCAAGGCAATAAAACAGACTTCAATCATAATTGCAATTATTGGTATGTTAGGGTTTTTATGGGGTTCAGCAAGCATTTTTGGAGCCATTGAATCAAGTCTGAATCTTATATGGAAGGCAAAAAAGGATAGACCATTTTTGAAAAAGAGCCTGATAACCATGGCATGGGCATTCTTAGTATGGATTCTGCTCATTGGTTCAGTAGGCATCACATTCTGGGCAAGCACAATCGGACTTAAGGGTGTAGTCAAGTATCTGCCATTTCTAAACATTCTGGTAAGCATTTCTATTTTCGGTTTTATCTATTGGTTTTTTCCCAATCGCAAGGTGAAGTTAAGACATGCATATTTGGGCGCACTATTTACTGGGTTGTTTTGGGAAATGACAAAAATCTTATTTACTCTCTATGTAACCAAAGTAGTGGACTATTCAAAAATATTCGGCCCATTGTCTGCTATGATCATATTATTGCTATGGCTTTATTATTCAGCCTACATATTTCTTTTTGGCGCAGAACTAAGTTATGTTTTTGCTCGACACAAATTCTTGAGAAAACAGATCTGAAGCACTGAGTAGTAATTGTTTAACCAACACTTTACCACCAGAATTTTTATATTTGCCTCTTGATTTTTCTTTTGGAATATATACAATTTAATTATGGCAACAAATGTTCTTAATTTTATCATCTTTATGCTCAGCATTAGTTCGGCTAATGGAGCATATACTGGTGATGTGGTTTATGCTGGCGGTACTGAGCTTGTTACCGCTTCATTTAAGCTCTATGACCAAAAAGGTAATATGCTCTATCACATTATTAATCCTGATGCATTCACCTTTTTTATCAGCAATTCCGGACAGGTCTTCGCAACCAACGAACAGATGTTATATCTCTATGAATTGAACGGCAACATAATTTCATTAAAAAAGTTGGTCTACCCAAATGGCTTTGATTTTTCTCCTGACAATACACTATTCTTTGCCTCGGACCGGGATGGTATTTTTGCCTATTCAATGACAGGTACTATGGTTTATCAATTTAGACCTGGCCGCCTGTTTGCAAGCACTGAACAGGCAAAAAGGGTAGGTATTGTCTCTACCGATACATTATTCTACTATGAAGAAGGAAAGTTAATATTCCAGAATATTTTGATTAGTCCATTTGTCCGCAAACTGTATTTTTCAAAAGATAACGAATTAATCCAGATAGAACTTCCTGATACCACACAATCAATTAAGATTTTTGACAATATAATTAGGGAGGACTGATGGTAATTTTTATTCTTTTCAGTGTTGGTTGGCCCCTCTCACCTCAGAATCAAACCCATCCCCTTGGTAATAACTGGGGAGAATTCCAGGATTATGGCGGTAGTCCATATATGCATCCAGGGATTGATGTTATGGGGATAACAGTAGGCCGACCTGTTTATGCAGTGCAGAGAGGCATAGTAAAGGCATGGCTCACAACCCAGGCTGAATATCACTGGCGTCTGGCAATTGCGGATACGAATATTTCAACTGATTCAGTTGAGGCCTGGTTATATGCACATATTGACCCTAATCAGTATCATAAAAATGTTGGCGATATTGTTAACACAGGAGATTTAATCGGCTATCTTGTTCAATGGCCCGTAACCGGATTTGACCATTGTCATTTCGCAAGAATAAAAGATATCGGCGCGGTCTGGAACACGGCAGATTGGGCATTTATCCAGAATCCCCTTGCCATTATCACACCTTACGCAGATACTGCCAAGCCAGTATTTGAAAATGCCTATGGCAGTTACAAATTTGCTATATGCAACAATAATACGAGTACTTATTTGAATCCACCTACAACTGTTTCAGGAAATGTTGACATTATTGCCAAGATCTATGACAAGACTGGCATACCATTGTCGCAAAATCCAGTTTGGGAAGAAATGGTGCCACTTCGTATAAGTTATGAAATACATGGTCCCCAGAATGTTCCTGAGAAGCTTTCCTTTTTGTTCCGGGGCTACTTATACTACACAAGCAATATCACTGTTGTGTATAAAGATGATGCTACCTGCAATTCTCGTGGTGATTATGATTATCGTGATTACTACTTTATTGTAACAAATACGGATGGTGATAGTTTAATTGAGGCATCAGATGCTAATTATTCATGGAACACAAGCAGTTTTCCTGCAGGTCATTACTGGATTGTAGTCACTGCTTCTGATGCTGCAGGCAATACTACAAAGGATAGTATGATGGTTACAATTCCTGGACCATATGTAGCAGAACAGGCATCATATATTATTTCTGCCCATAGTTTTGAAAGCATTGCAAGGGAGTTCAGTGAATTATTTCGTAATAACGATGCCCACTTATACGATATCAATGGTAGAATGGTCTGCAAAGAAACAAACATTTCCTGTGGAATTTATTTCTTAATATATAATAAAGACAACCAGCTCCAGCACAAGAAGATAGTAATTGTAAGATAGTATTTATTGCCTGATTCTTGACTTTACAGTGAAAATGTTTATATTATAGCAAATAATAATCATTTATTGGGGGATCGTCTAATGGTAGGACGATTGGCTCTGGACCAATTGATCGGGGTTCGAATCCCTGTCCCCCAGTTTTACCCGTACTAATATTATATTATATAATATTAAAGTGAAATTCTGGTGTGTTCTTTAAAGTTGCCAGAACCGAGCAGTATTTATCCCTTGATAACTCAAATGACCTGAGCAAATCTTCACGTTTGTAGTCTCCTTTGCATTCAATCTCATAGAATATTTTTAAATATCTTTTCGGATATTCAGAATTCTTCTCTCCTTTTAGAACCATCTTGAACGAATCAATCTTTCCACCTTTTTTTTGTAGAATTGCCACAATATCCATTCCCATACAACCAGCAAGTGCAACAAGCAATAGCTCCATAGGTTTAAAACCCCTGCCCAGACCACCGGATTCAGTATCTGTATCAACGATGATATTATGATCCTGTTCATCCTTTGCAGTGAACTGTAGTCCTTTTTTGTTCCAGATCAGTGTAATCATTGTTTTATGCTCCTAATCTTCTGTTTGTTCAGGATTTCACTTTATGCCCTACTCATTAATCAGTGTATCAATCAGTGCTTCAAATACAGGAATCAATTCATCTGCATAACCAATTTGGACTTTTCTTACCTTGCCCTTCTTATCAATGAATAAGGTGTGCGGGATTGAGCTAACACCGAATTTCTGAAATACCTCATTTGTTCCAAGCAACACTGGATAGCTTATGTTATTTTGTTTGCGAAAGGTCTCAAGAGTTCCTCTCTCTTCAGTACTTACACCAAGAATAATCAGTCCTTGATCTTTGTATTTTTCGTAAATCTCAATCAAATGAGGTATTTCTCTCCGGCACGGCGGGCACCAGGTTGCCCAGAAATCTACAATAACAACCTGGCTTTTCAACTTTGATAGCGTATATTCATCGCCATCAAGAGAGTTTAGTGTAAAATCGTTGGATACACTTGTTGGTTTTGAATTTTTGTTCGTACACAAAACACAAAAAATGCACATTATTAGAGATAATATTTTGATTTTATTGCTCACTTTGCCTCCTTTGGCTTTTTTGATTTAGCACCCATATATTTAGTCAGTTTTTTAATCAAAACTTCTTTTGAAACCGAGCCAATGATTTTTTCTTTAATGTCTCCTCCATCAAAAATAAGAATTGTAGGAATATTCTGGATATCTAAGTCGTTTGCTGTTTTTATTTCATTATCAACATTTACCTTGCCAATTCTTAGTTTATCTGCATATTTTTTGTCTATCTCTTCCAGATATTTTGTAATTGTTATGCACGCCGGTGACCAAATTGCCCAAAAACAAACCAGATATGGTTGTTCAGATTTTTCTACCTCCTGGAAAAAATCTATATCTGTAAGTTCATTTATCATATTTATGCCTCCTTAAGTCGGTGAAACGTAGCTTCTATTCTGGCCCATACGTTCCATCCCCGCATATATCAAAACTGATTTCTTATTACTTAACCAGAATTTGTATCCCTGATTCATTGAATTTCATTGTTTTTGGCGCCATTAAACTATATGTTTCACGTGAAACATTAAAAACTCGCCTGATATCCAATCTTAATCATTCTGTTCAATTGCTGATTTTTATTGCTATTATCAAGCAAATCTCTAAGTGCAAATTCAAAGAATATCTGTTCATAGAATGTAAATCTTACTCCAGTATTCAGGTAGCCTTTATTATTGTCCCGGGTATCATAAAAATTTGGAGAGTAATCCACCATAATCCGGGTTGAGCCAAATTCAAACATAATACCACCAAACATATCCACCCTGCCATCTTGCTCAAATGAATAGTTAATGCCGATTTCTGGGGCAATCATTAATCCTGGATAATCAAATACCTCTCCAATTTCGCAATAAAGACCTTTTGACATAATATCATATCTTGAAGAATCATATTCTCCATATCCTTGGTTATCAAACCCCAAGACTACGCCCGGAACCATTATATTTTGTTCAACCAATAGTATTCTTGCCTGTATACCTGGCTGTTTGTAAAACTCAGGATTGCCTGCACCGATTAGATTTGAAGCACCATAACTTAGTCCAAATGAGAGTCTATCCCATAATCCAATATGGGCATAACCTATTATCTCACCAAGTGGCCCAAATCTGAGCTGGGCACAGTAGTTGCCGTGTTGTAAAAAATCCACATCTGGCTGGTCAATTAAATACATACTAAATATTAGTGTTATCAGCATGTTACCTCCTAAAAATTTCCCATAATTCTCAATGTATCCTGACCAAATATCTCTCTGATTTTTGATATCACATCTGGTTGTGGATTGATTCTCAAAGTTCTTGATCTTATGCTCTTCAGACCATCAGCACCCGGGACCATAAACCAAACCTCGCACTCGCCCTGATGCCTGTTTATCAATTCATAAAATGCCTTCAGTTTCTCTGATTGAATCTCCTGGGTCTTGCACTCAATAAGGATGCGTTTATAATGGGCATAGACCTTTTCAAGTGGGTAAATCTGCTCTGCCCTTATTTTTTTCTTTTCCTCATCGCCAAAAACTGATCCTTTGACAATGATAAGAAGGTCTTGTTTTAATATACTGGCGAACTTTTCAAATTGATCTGCGAAAATAAACACATCAGCCGCACCCTCAAGGTCTTCAAGTGTAATTATTGCATATTCTCTACCCTTTTTGTCTTTCTTTATCTTTTTTGCACTCAATATGCCGCAAATCGTCAGGACTTTGCCATTTTCTTGGTCATTAATCTTTGGACAGGGAGTGAACCCCAGCATTTGAAATTCCTCTTTGTATTTTTCAAGGGGGTGTTCGCTAAAATAAAACCCAAATGCTTCTTTTTCTACGGCAAAATGATCAATCTTGGTCTTTTTTGATGATCCTTTCTTTTCTTTTGCAGGATTTTCTACCCTGAAGAGTGATTCCTGTAATCCATTGTCTTCTTTTTCTGTCATTTTGTTTAGAAGTTTTTCAATATCAGGTTCAAGGGATGAAAATGCACCTGCTTTTATCAGAAATTCAACTGCTTTTTTATTCAAACCCTTATTTCTAATCTGAAAATCACTGAATGAGCGAAATCTTCCCCTTTTTGCCCTCTCAGTTACAATCGCATCAGCAACTGGCTGACCAAGATTTTTTATTGCTACAAGCCCATACCTTATTGACCTTCCTTCTATTGTAAATAAGTGAAAACTCTGATTGATATCAGGTGGAAGTATCTCAACACCAAGACTGCGTGCTTCTTTGATAAGTACATTCAACCGGTCAGTATCATTGATTTCGCTATTCAACGAAGATAGGATAAATTCTATCTTATAATGGCTCTTTAAATATGCAGTTTGATATGCAATGACTGCGTAGGCAGTTGCATGTGATTTATTAAAACCATATCCAGCAAACGGTGCAATATGATTGAATATTTTTTCTGCCACATCAGTTGAAATTCCATTTTTTTCAGCGCCAGCAATAAATTTCTCGCGGATCTCTTGCATTAATTCAGGGATCTTCTTTGCCATTGCCCGCCTGAGGTTATCCGCCTCTGCAAGGGAAAATCCAGCAATTTCCGAGGCAATCTGCATAACCTGTTCTTGATATAGAATTGTTCCATAGGTTTCTCTAAGGATCTTTTCTAATTTCGGGTGAAGAAACGAGATTTTGTCAGGATTATTTTTGTTTTCAATCAGTCTTTCAATGTTTACATTGCCCATTGGACCTGGACGATAAAGGGCAATAATCGCTATAATATCCTCAAATTTCTCAGGTTTCATACTTCTCAGCAATTCCTGCATACCCTGACTCTCCAATTGAAATACGCCAATGGTCTTGCCATCCTTTAATAGATCATAGGTATCACGGTCCTCAAAGCAAATATCCTCTTTTCTCAGTTTTACAGCAGAAAGGCACTCTTCTATTACAGTCAGGGTCTTTAATCCAAGAATATCCATTTTCAACAGTCCAATTGATTCAAGGGCATTTTTTTCGTATTGTGTGGAAATATCTCCTCGCTCTGGATTTTTGTATAATGGCACATATTCGGTTAAATCCTTTGGTGTGATAACCACTCCAGCTGCGTGAATTGATGGATGACGGGCAAGCCCCTCTAATTTGCGGGCAATTTCAATCAATTCTTCATATTCTTTTTTAGAGTTTATCAACCTGGAAAATTCTTTGTTTTCTTCAAGGACCTGCTCAATTCTCTTATTATGTGGAATCATTTTCGCAATCTGATCCACTTCGTTATATGGAATTCCCATTACCCTTGCAACGTCCCTTACCACAGCCCTTGCCTGCATGGTTCCAAAGGTTATGACCTGGGTAACATTGTTTATTCCATATCTTTTCTTGATATACTCTATCACCTCTTCGCGCCGGGTATCGCTGAAGTCAATATCAACATCTGGTAGACTTACGCGTTCAGGATTTAAGAACCGTTCAAACAAGAGATTGAATCTCAATGGGTTCACATCTGTAATACCCAGAGAGTACAAAACCAGGCTACCAACTGCTGAACCCCTTCCTGGTCCTACTGGTATATTGTTCTCTTTTGCATACTGAATAATGTCACGCACAATCAAAAAATAACCAGAAAGTCCCATTTTTTTGATTACCTTTAATTCATAATTCAAACGCTCTTTGATTTCATCGGTCACCTGAGAAAACCTTTTTTCAATATTTTGAAAACTCAAATCTCTAAGATAGTCAAAATCTGTCTCATAACCTTCAGGTCTCGGAAAGTTAGGTAATTTCACATCCTTACCAGAAGTATCAATGAGCAGATTGCACCTTTCACCGATCAACCAGGTGTTTGATATTGCCTCAGGCAGATCATTGAACAAATCTGACATTTCTTTTGGTGAACGGAAATATGCCTGTTTTGTTTCAAATTTCAATCTTTCTTTGTCATTAAGGGTTTTTTTAGTACCAATACACAAAAGGACATCATGTGCTTTCCAGTCATCTTGCGTAAAGTAGTGACAGTCATTTGTTGCCACAATAGGCGCATCATATTTCTGGCTTAATTCCAGAAGTTTTGAATTGGTCTCCTCTTCATGTCTCAATCCCAGACGCATTATTTCAATATAGAAGTTATCTTTGCCTAAAATTTCCTGATATTCTTGTATTGCTGTTTCAGCACCGTTCATATCACCCATATTGATCCTGTATGGTATTTCACCCTTAAAACAACCAGATAAACCAATAAGACCACTATGATAACTACTTAATAATTCTTTATCAATCCTTGGCTTATAATAGAATCCTTCAAGATAAGCCAAAGAAGAAAGTTTTATTAGATTCCTATAACCAGTTTCATTTTCACACAAAAGGGTTAAATGAAAAGAAGATTCAGGTATTTTGCTGTCCCGTGATTGGTCCTTACGCGAGCCAACAGCAACATAGGTCTCCATCCCAATGATCGGTTTGATCCCCCTTGCCTTTGCAGTTTTGTAAAATTCTATTACACCATACAGATTTCCATGGTCAGTGATTGCGAGTGTATCCATTTCGTATTTATGTGCCAGTTTTACAAGTTCCTCTATACCCATTGCGCCGTCAAGCAATGAATATTCTGTATGATTATGAAGATGGATAAATGATTTCACATTAACTCAATTTACACACATTTGGTTTTTGTATATCATAAAGATACATTACCCAATGGAAGATAAAGAGGATTTGCGCAGTAAATTTCCTTACACCTTGGACATAGCACAAAGGAAAATTCTCTAAAAACCTCTTCCTCCAGCAAGTCTTCGGGCACTGATTTTATCTTTTCCAATTCTTTATGAATATCAACATTGGTATCTTTTATATTGATAATACCATCAAAATCAGCAAAAACTTTGATAATTAGACGATAGAAAAGGTCTCCTGGGTTGATTATTTTCTGACAACGGCTACATCTTTGCGAAGCCATTTTATGATAGGGTCAGCAATACCTTTTTGCAGACTTCTTTTAATGTCTCAAATACACCAATACCCTGAACAGCAACTGCCTCAAAATAAGGATATTTGTTCTGAGGATTGAGTACTTTCTGAAGCTCTTCAACTGAAGTTATGTTTGGCAAATCCCTTTTATTATACTGGATGATCAATGGGATTTTCTCCAGAGATATGTTATATGTTTTCAAATTATCTTCCATATTCTGGAAAGATTCAATATTCTCATCAAATCTTTCAATCTGCGAATCTGCAACGAATATTATTCCATCAACTCCCTTTAGAATCAGCTTCCGTGATGCATTGTAAAAAACCTGCCCTGGAACTGTGTATAGATGAAATCTTGTCTTGAATCCCTTTATCGTGCCAAGATCTACGGGCAGAAAATCAAAAAACAAAGTTCTATCCAGTTCAGTTGCAAGACTTATTAACTTGCCTTTAATTTCAGGGTTCAGTTTTGTATAGATATATTTTATGTTCGTTGTCTTACCGCCGAGTCCAGGACCATAATATACAATCTTACAATTAATCTCTCTTGAGGCGTAGTTTATTAATGCCATCTATTTAAGGTCAAATCAAAATCCAAATAACTTATCAAGTTCATCTTCAGCCGCCTTTGTAAAATCAATATCAAAGGGCTTTTGAGGGACCTGGTCTTTACCAATTTTCTTAAAGATATCTTCAAAAATCTTTTCTAATTCTTGTGCGGTATTCTTTGCCTTTACCCGCACCAGACCCAATGTTGTTCTCTGGTCAAATATCACTGCAAGAATCACCCGATTTGCCACCAGGCAAATGTATAGATTTTCTTTTTCGCCTTGATGGAACAGCGTTGAAAATTCTCTTTCTCCAATGAGTGTTGCCAATTGGCTCGTAGCTGCAAAATCAGCTGCAGATAGAGTTGCAAATGATGATATATCAATTCTTGTGGTATCACCAGCCGAGGTTATTAGTTGTCCAGCTTTATCAATAAGCAATATTGTTCGGGCATTGGTTCCCTGAAGCAATCTGTTCAATGCCTCAGTTATTGCCCAGAAATCTTCTTCAAAAATGTTTATGCCTTCCTGCATCATAACATTATAAATATAATTTGACAAAAGTCAAGGATGGATTTCAGCTCGATGGATTTAAGATATCTTGACTTATATAAATTTTAGAATAGAATTAAACAGGAGGTTATATGAGATATTTCTATTTTATTCTAATTTTGTCTCTATTTGTTGGCTGTGCCCAGTATGCCTCGGTTGAAGTTGGGTTTAATGATGGAGCAATTCTTGCCGGGACTTTCGGTGATATGATAGTCAGGGTCTCAAAGATTGAAGCGTTTCAGAATGCACAATATTCTTCTATCTGGGAAAGTGGTAATACAGTCTCTGTGCCGGTAAATGGCAGCGATTTTTTTAGTATCACCGGAGGTTATGTTTCCATTCTGCCCGGTGCTTACAAAAAGTTTAGAGTAACTATTGATTCATTAAGATACAAAATTGATAATACAACTGTTATGTTACTTGATTCCAATTATCAATTCACTGCGACAGCCTTCACTGACATTATGATTGATAGCGGCGATGAATATCAACTTGTCATAGGTATCAACAGTAGTAATTGGTTTGATAGCGAATCACTCAAAATCAAAGCCGGACATTCGCCATTTGAGAATGCAACTCTAAAGATATTTTATTGATGACAAGAGAAGTCTTAAAATTCAAGCAGGTCTCATCAACCCAGGATGTGGTAAGAAAATTTGTAGACAAGAGAAAAGAGATTGCGGTATTTGCCCATCAGCAGACCCGGGGTAGAGGTCGACAGAAAAGAAACTGGTTTTCACCTACTGGCGGGTTGTACTTGTCTATCCTGACATTTCCTGAAAAACACATTAATACAATTCCTTTGATTGCCGCACTTGCCGTAATTGATTGTTTGAAAGATTTGCACTTTTCTAATCTTGCAATACACTGGCCCAATGATGTTATGCTTAACTACAAAAAGGTCTGTGGTATTCTTTGCGAAACACATGATAATACAGTAATTTGTGGTATTGGATTAAATGTAAACATAAAAAAATTTCCCAATAATTTAACACAAGCAACCTCTTTGTTTCTTGAATCTGGTAAGATCTACAAAGTTGAGACACTCTTGAAAAATATTCTGGAAAATTTCTGGAGATACTATGAAAGACTCCAGACTGATGAATTAAAGATTACAGAAATCACTCATTATGTCAGTGGATTAGGCGAGCCAGTTGAAGTCAAACTGTCATCAAAAAAAACAATTAAAGGAGTTGTCCATAACATTGACGAAGATTGGGCATTACTTATACGCACTGAAGACGGATTTATCAGGAAGATCTATTATGGCGATGTTTTAAGACTAACATGATATTGACCCTGGATGTCGGAAATACGAACATTCATATTGGCGTATATCAGAATGAAAAACTAATTAGAGTAGACTTAATGAAAACACAAAAGTACTTTGACAAGAGTCTTTTCAGAAAACTGTTCCACAAATATGATATTGAATGCGTGGGCATTGCTTCAGTTGTTCCAGCACTAAACCGCAATTTAAGTAGATATTTTGAAAAGAAGCATAACATTAAACCATTGTTTGTTGGTCCGAAACTGCATCTGCCCGTAAAAATTGCCTATAAGACGCTGGGAGCAGATCGTATCGCCAACATTTCTGCAGGGTTTTTTCGGTATCATACAGATTTTATTATTTTTGCATTTGGAACGGCCATCACCGGGGATGTGGTTTCAAAAAAAGGAATTCATTTAGGAGGTATGATAATGCCCGGGATTGAAACGCAATTGTGGAGTTTAAATCAGCGCACCTCCCTGGTAAAATGCACTTCCCTCAGCGCCCGAACAAGTTATCTTGGTAAAAATACCTGCGAATGTGTTCAATCCGGAATCTTTTGCGGAATTATGTTCTCTATCCAGGGTTTCATAAAAAAATTTGGAGAAGAAAATAGATATAAAGTAATTGCAACTGGTGGTTGGGGACGAAAAATGACCAGGGTTATTCCCGAAATAGATAGATATGACCCGGATCTGACCCTGTATGGAATTGTCAAACTCTGTCACTACAATGCACAAGAATAGAAAACATATCACAAAATCAAGTGCAGAAACAATTGAACTCGCCAGAAATCTCGCCCATAAATTAAGACCAGGTGATATTATCTATCTCTGCGGCGAATTGGGCAGCGGCAAGACTACTTTCACCAAAGGAATCTGTCTGGGACTGGGTGTCAAAGAACCAGTTACAAGCCCCAGTTTTGTGATTGCCTCTGAATATCACGGCAAATTGCGTATCAGCCATATTGACCTTTATCGTTTGCAAGCATCTGACCTTTCTACACTACCAATACAAGAATACTACATTTCTGAAGGAGTGACAATAATTGAATGGGCTGACAGATTGCCAGGTTTTCCGCAACGATGTTACAGGGGTATCTACATTTCATTTTTCGTAAAAAAGAGAAACACAAGGGAGATTCACATTGAAGATCTTAGGAATTGATACATCTACGGCAATGTTCTCTGTTTGTTTGTGTGAAGAAGACCAAACATTAGTTGAATTGAAGAGTGAGCGTTCTTTCAAAAAGGGAAATCCGGATGCAAATCTTTTTATTGTTGCAGAGAGGCTGATAAAAATTCTGAATGATGACAATCTAAGTGCCATTGCCCTCAGCATTGGTCCAGGAATGTTTACATCTTTACGTGTAGGTCTCAGTTTAGCCAAAGGATTGCATCTCAGCAAGAATATACCATTATATGGTGTGAACACCCTGGATGCAATTGCCAAATCCTTTTCTTCTTTCAACCAAGCAGGGAAAAATCATAGAATTATCTGTATTGCAATTATGGAGGCATTTCAGGGTGAATTTTTTGTTGCATTTTACGATCAAAACGGTAGAATTGGCGATGACAAACTGATTACACCCCAGGATTTTGTTGATTATATAAACCGCAATTTCCAGAAAGACGAATTGCTTTTTGTAATTGGACCGGGTGCCTTAACTTTTAAGAAAGATCCGATTGTAAGGAGAAATCTTTCAAAAAGAAAATATTTTTCTGTAATAGAAGATGACTTATTTTTTCCATCAGCATCAAAGATTGTCAGAACTGCTTTACCACGAATCAGGAACAAGAAATCTGATAATCCTGATGTGCTTGAACCATATTACATAAAGGAAACATCTGCTGAGACAAAGGCAGGCAGAAAATGAACTATTTGGTCAGGCATATGAAATCACTGGACATTGAGCAGGTATACAAGATTGAATGTCAGGTTTTTCCTAATCCCTGGCCCAGGTCGTTTTTTGAAAACGATTTGCAGAAGCACAGCATAATTGCCCTTGTTGCTGATAATGAGGGATTGATCCTGGGTTATGGCATTGCTGATTGCGCAGCAATGGAACTCCATATTACGAACATCGCTGTTCATCCAGAGTATCAACATCAGGGAATAGGCAAAAGACTTATTACTGAAATAGAAAAGATTGGTATAGAACGTGATTGTGTGAATGCATTTCTTGAAGTCAGAGTCACCAACAAAATTGCCATAGATTTTTACAAAAATTTCGGGTATCAGATTTTATACATCAGAAGTAATTACTATCTTGATGGCACTGATGCCTATGTAATGACAAGAGAATTAAAGGAGGTTATATGAATTGGGTGTTGTTGCTTGCCTTAACGGTAAATCTCAACCTTTACTTTTTAAAAGACTCACCAAATTTGTTGGTGAGGATTGTGCCTGCGCAGAATGTCGACCGAGTGGTCCTTTACTACAGTTTCTCTACAGAGAAGTGGGATTCTGTAGATACTCAGTCATTTACTACACATTTTGATGCAGTAATTGTTCCGCCCGAAACAACAACCATTGTCGGCTTCTATTTCAAGTGCAATGATCAGATTGATGACAACAAAGGATTGTTTTACCTTTACGAAGTTAAAAGATCGCCCCGCATGATTCTACCGTTTTCCCTTGATTATCTTGAGACAATTCTAAAACAGGCACGCAAGAAAATCCTCAGTCAAACTCACATTGATGAAGCAATCACCCTTATTGACTATGCAGAAAAAACCCTTAAGGTACTTCCCTATAAAAAGGGTGGTGAACAGGAAATAAAATTTAATTTACTTTCAAGTGAGGTAAATGAACTGAAGGTATTGGTTGGCAAATGAATTGTCCAAGATGTGGGTATAACAATCAAGAAACAGCAAATTTCTGTAGTCGCTGTGGGCTTCAACTTACTAAGATGTCTGGACAACGACGTCCAGTCGCTGTCATCTTCGCGGATATCTCAGGATTTACAGCGTTATCAGAAAAAGTCGATCCCGAAGAAATAAAGGACCTGATTGATCATTGTCTCCAGCGTCTTGCCCGGGTCATCCAGAATTACGAAGGCTATGTTGATAAATTCATTGGGGACTGTATTATGGCTCTATTTGGTGCGCCAATCGCCCATGAGGATGATCCACTGAGGGCAGTCCTGGCTGGTTTTGATTTGTTGAAGGAAATTGACAATTTCAGCACAGAAAATAAACAAGCTTTGTCTCTTTCCATAGGTATAAACTATGGATTGGTAGCAACTGGAGATTTGGGAAGGCCCGGCGGCTACACAGTAATGGGTGATACGGTCAATCTTGCCCAGCGTCTCCAGCGTGCAGCGCCCCATGGGAAAATTTATGTAAGCGAACAAGTTTACAAGAATACCTATCGGGAAATCGTATACAAAAAATTACGAAAAATTAGCGTAAAAGGCAGAAAAGAAAAGGTCTTGGTCTTTACACCTATAAAGGCAAAAGCAAAATATGGACAGCGCAAACTTCAGGAAATTCCAATGATTGGTAGAACCACAGAATTGAACCATTTGAATAAAATCTTCCAGGAAGTCAAGCATGGCAGAGGTCGAGTCGTTGCCATTATGGGTGAAGCAGGAATAGGCAAAACCAAACTTGTTTATGAATTCAAAAAACAACTGGGTGAACAGGTATCCATCACCGAAGGAAAAGGCATAGAGTATCACAGCCATTCCCCTTATTTTGTTCTAAGGGAAATTTTGAAGAAGGTTTTTGGCATTGTTGATACTGATACACCTTCCAGGATTTTGCATCGGATTTCAGCATTTATTGAGAAATTAGATGATTCCCTTTTGAAAATCAAAATGCCATACTACAAATATTTTCTTTCTGCAGATCTGACAAGATCAGAACGTAGCCATTTTGAATCCATGCAAACTGAAGACCGCAGCAGACTTCTGCTTGAAGCAATACACTCGCTATTTATGAAACTAGCACGGGAGAATATTCTTGTTATGATCTTTGATGATTGCCATTGGATTGATAAAGAAACTCTTGACTTTATGTATAATTTTGCTGGTGCCATTGGTTATAAACCAGTTATGATAATCAACCTATCTCGTCCGGGATTTGATATCGGACCGATCAAAAGACATCCATATTTTAGTCTGCTTGAACTCAAACCACTGGCAGTAAATGAAACAGTCACCCTGCTGAAGGCACTTCTCCATTGCGACACGATTGATAATGAATTACTGAATTTGCTTCTTGAAAAATCAGGGTCAATCCCGTTCTATATCAGTGAACTGGCTATAAATCTTGTTAATGACAAATTGATAAATGTCGTAAATGGTGTTGCTCAACTAAAAGGGGAAACATCATTGACCATTCCCCGCGGTATTGACGAACTGGTAATGACCAAAGTCGATAAATTATCACCAGAATTGCGTTATATCGTGAATATAGCAGCGGTCATTGGTGAAGAATTTTCCTTTAAACTTCTTAACGCTATTATACCCGGTAAGGAACGTTTAAGACAAAATCTTGCATATGCTGTCCAGCAGAATATCTTGAAAATCACCGATGAAAAAGGTACATCTGGCGAAGAGAAATTTGGCTTCACACATAGTATTGTGCGTGATGCGATATATAATTCTCTTTTGAAAAAGGAACAAAAAGAATTTCATCAGAAGGTCGGTTATGTAATGGAGAAAATATACAGCCTTACCATTGAAGAATACTTTGATGCACTTTCTAATCATTTTTATCTCGGTGGTGAGCTTCTAAAGGCAATAGAATATATGGAGAAATCTGGTGATCAGAAAAAGGAATTGTATTTAAATGATGCAGCAATTGAAATATACAAGAGATGTCTTAAAATTACTCCTAATTCTATGCCCATGTTATCAGCGCGGATTTGTGAAAAACTGGGCACGGTTTATGAACTCATTGGTGCTTATGAAAACGCTCTGGTTTCGTACCACAATATTGTTAAATATGCAGGCAAAGATAATATCTTAATGGCAAGAAGCCTACGGCGTCAGGCAAACATTGTTAAAAATCAGGGAGACTACGACAAGGCATTGGAACTTTTATCAAAAGCAAGGGCTTTCCTGAAGTCCGTAAAAATACCGTTGGGAAAACAGATGCTCATTGAGCTTTCAAACATATCAAGCCTTGAGTGCTGGCTCTATCGCATCAAGGGCCGGATGGATATCGCAGAGAGCAAGGGAACAGAAGCAATTGAAATTGTAAAACGAATAAAGGATTGGGAATTTGATCTTGAGTTAAAACAGGCATTGACAAGGGCATATAATAATCTCTCAGTTGTCTATTGTATCAAGGGGGATTTCCAAAAAGCCCTTGAATTATGCAAGGGCGCACTGAGTATGTCCGAAAAGACTGGTGATTTAAGAAGCAAAGTTGATGCCTATAATATTATGGGAACATTATTTAAGGCACAGATAGATTATGAACGTGCAATAGAATCTTTCAGTATTAATCTTAAGATTACAGAAGACCTTGGTGACAAGAAAGGCATGGGTGTTGCTTTCTGCAATTTGGGAAATGTGTACCAGCATAAAGGTGAATACATTACTGCCCTTGATCTCTACCAGAAATTTCTGGGGATATCTCAGGAGCTTGGGGACAAATCAAGTATTGGCATGGCATCAAATAATATGGGAATTATCTATTTTAATATGGGTGATTACAGCAAGGCACTGGATTTCTTTGATAAATACCTGCGCATAAGCAGAGAATTGGGTGATAAGAGAGGAGAAGCAATTGCTTGTGGTAATATGGCTGAGATTTTAATGAATCAATTTGAATACAATAAGGCTCGGATACTCTTTTCAAAATTTTTGAAAATAAGCCAGCAATTAGGCGATAAAAGAGGCATTGGCTCGGCGTCGTATGGGTTGGGTCAAGTATATACAGAAACAGGTAAGTTAGACCCTGGTCTTAAGTATCTTAATGTGGCGCGCAGCATTTTTGAGGCTATGGGCAATAAAATCGCCTTGGGTTTGGTCAATTGTAGTATTGGATATGCACTGATGAAAAAAAATAAAATCAACGAAGCCGTGGAATTACTCAATTCAACCATTAATCTCGCCGAATCAATAAGTTCAGCAGAATTGAAAGTGAACTGTCTATTGAACCTGGGCAAAACTTATAGCCTGAAAATTGACGAAAGGGCAGAAAAGAGTTTTGAGGAAGCAATAAATATCTGTAAGAAGAATAACTTTAGAAAACTTCTCGCTGATACCTACTATGAATATGCAATGTTTACAAAGAAGAGCGGACAAAGACAAAAGGCAAAAGGTTTTCTCGCGCAGGCAAAAACAATATATGAAGAACTCAAAATAAAAAGAAAATTTGTAAAGTAATGGCGGGGCAGAGGACTGAAAATTGCTCGTTAATCTAAATAAAATTCTCTCTGAAGCAAGAAAATTACATTATGCAGTAGGACATTTCAATACCTCAAATCTTGAGATAACCCAGGGAATCATTTCTGCTGCTGAAGAATCAAACGCACCTGTGATCATTGGATTGAGTGAAAAGGCAATTAGATATGCTGGACTCCCAGTTATAAGGGATATTGTGTTTATATTGGCAATCAAGTCAAAGGTTCCTGTGGTTTTACATCTTGATCATGGAAAGGATTTTGAGATTGTAAAAGAATGTATAAAAGCAGGATTTTCTTCGGTGATGATAGATGGTTCTTATCTAAATTTTAGAGAAAATTTAAGATTGACAAAGAAAGTGGTTGAATATGCACATAAAAAAAATATCTCTGTAGAGGCGGAGATAGGCAGACTCGCCGGTGTGGAGGATGCTACAAAGTCAGAAGCAAATATTTATACAGATCCTGAAGAGGCAGAGATTTTTGCAGAAACAACCGGCTGTGATGCCCTGGCAGTCGCAATCGGCACATCACATGGGGCACACAAATTCAAAGGTAAGCCAAAATTGCGCATAGATATTCTTCAAGAGATTGCTGATAGGGTAAAAATCCCGCTCGTCTTGCATGGTGCTTCTGGTGTGAAACCAAAATGGGTCAATTATGCAAATAGATTTGGTGCAAGGATAGAAAAGGCACGTGGCGTACCGGATAGACTGATAAAAGAAGCAATAAAAAATGGTGTAGCAAAGATAAATGTTGATACCGATATCAGGATTGCCTTCACTGCCGGTATTCGTGGATTTTTGGCGAAAAATCCAAAAGAGTTTGACCCGAGGAAAATACTTGAACACAGTCGCGCAATGATAAAAATGGTAGTGAAAGAAAAGATAACCCTCTTCGGTTCTGTAAATAAAGCATAGCAATATGAAAAAAGTTATATTACTCTATTTCGCTTTTTTTATATCCTTATCCTCCCAGCCCTTGCAACATAGAATTCTCATTCCAACATCAATGGATGGTCTAAATTTTGTTCGGCAGAACATAATAGCCGTTGATTCTGGAGATGTTCCTGATGCGGTAATCGGTCCTGATTCTATGGTCTATTTATATTTTCAAGGTTTATGGACCCATACAAATGATGGTATTATGCTTGGCAAATCTCCTGATGGGTTTAATGACTTCTTGACCCGAGTTTATTATGGGCAGGCGAAACTTTGCAGTATTTTGCCGGTGGTGCACCACCATTTTATTACTGGCATGCCCATTCCCTTGATGGGATAAACTTTGTTCAACAGCCTAATTATTTCGCGGATAGAATGAACATCCAAATTTTCCCCAATCCCTGTAAAAACAAAATTGAAATAATAGTGCATTCAGTTAATACTACAAATCAACAGGATTTTTCAAAACTCTCAATAAAAATTTTTGATATTACAGGTGTGCTCGTGCGAAGCTGGGACAATATTACAATTGGTGAATACAATAGAATCTTCTGGTATGGAGATAATAAATATGGAAAGTCTGTTAATCCTGGCATTTATTTTATCGTTCTTGAAAATTGTGGAGAAAAAAGAGTAAAGAAAGTAATATTGATTAGATAAATAGTTTTTGATCTTATTTGTCTGATAAAATTATAAACCTTATCTTTAATGGCTCACCACGGAATAGTTTGAAAGATCATATTGAACCCTGGGTTATTTTTTAATAACCGCATTGCACCTTTCATTTAGACCGCAGAAAATTCCTCCTCAAGGGCAAGGACTTTAGCTGCATACAATAAAGCCGCTTTTATATCTTCCTTGGTCAAGAATGGATATTCGTTCAATATTTCATTCTCGGAATAACCGTGCCCGAGCTTTTCTAATAGCAAATCGATAGGCAATCTTGTACCTTTTACAACCGGTTTACCACACATTATCTCCGGGTTTCTTTCAATTTTTTTGAGCAATTCTTTTTCTTCCATCTAAATCACCTCCAATGGTATAAATCTAAATTTCTCTTTTGATACAACCACAAAATGGTTAACTATTTTATCTGAATACCTTGATAGTAAATTTTCTAATCGCACAATTTTCTCTTTCACATTTTGTCCCTTAATACGAAGAAGCACAATGCCATAAACAATCTTTTTTTGGAAAAAAACAATTTCACCAAAATCTTTATCATTAGTTAAAATTATTCTTTCTTCTTTGTTTGCCAGTTCACATACTGTATTATCGGGCATTTGTTTGTCTATATCCACTATGCTTTTCACATCAAATCCTTTTGCTAAAAGAAATTCTATTATTGGCCTTTCAATGTTTACATTTGCCAGAAATTTAATTTTTCCCATCTTGGCAATTATATTAGAATGAGAAAAAAAGTCAACAATTAGTTTCTTTCGTGTCAGCTAAAAAATTAAAAGTGGACTATTTTGGGGATATGGTCAAAGATAAAGTAATGTAGGGCAAACCTCTATGTTTGCATATGTATCCTGGAGTAGCGCCTTCACTCGCATATTTATTTGATTATATTCTCTCGGATTCTCCGAGGCACCGAGGTTCCGTTCCTCTGACGACGATCCGGGCAGCAAAGCCGTAAAACTACGAACCATTTTTCAACGGCAATAAATTGCCTACTCCATTAACAACCATCCAACCATCCTATAAGACCATTAGACTATCTGCCTATATGACTATACGACAATACGACTATCAGACTATAAGACTATCCAACAATCCCTTCGCTTCTTCCGAATCTGGAATTATCTTCAAAACCTTCTGTAAAATCTTCCGTGCATCATTTTTATTGTTATTTTCAATACAACTCTTTGCAAAGTTTATTGCCTCATTCTCAAGTTCGGTCAAAATCCTAAACCTCATATTTACTGACCACTCAACAAAGTTCTTCTTGAATGGCTCACCACGGAATAATTTAAATGCCTCCAGATATTCTTTTTTTGCAAAACTCCATTCACCAGCCCGCTGTAGCGCCTTTGCCCGGGCAAAAATCTGCTTGTCATGAGTCGCCTCTTGACTTCAGATGCTTTCCTTATATAATAGTTTATGATTAAAAATAGAATAATTAAGCATAATATTTTTCCTCTTATTTCAGATTTAAAGGAGGCATTATTAAAAGATAGCGAATTAATTTTCGGTTATGTGTTTGGTTCTTATGGTATAAACAGATCATCCCCACTCAGTGATGTTGACCTTGCATTTTATGTTTTACCAGATAAGGATGGTTTTGAAAAAAAACTGGCACTGATGGCAGAAATAACTTCCATTCTTAAGACCGATGAGGTAGACATTGTAATCTTGAATAAAGCGCCCCTTGCGATATGCTATCAAGTTTTGAAAACGGGCAGATTACTATTTTCCAAAGATGAAAGGTTACGCCTGAAGTTTGTTAACAGGGTTTTCAATATCTATTGTGATACCGAGCCGTTGCGAAAATCCGCTGAAGCAAATTTGCTTAAAAGAATAAAGGAGAACAGAATTGGTATTAGGCAGTGATATTGTTAAACGAATCGAACGAATTGAAGAGGCTTTGAGAAGACTTGAAGAAATAAAGAAATTATCTGTAGACCAATTCTTGAGCGATTGGAAATCTCAAGATGCGGCCCTCCATAATCTCCAGATAACAATTGAAGGTTGCCTTGATATTGGTAATTATATTATTGGCTTAATCGGTTCTAAATCTCCGGACACCTATGTTCAGATTATTGAAATTCTTGGTGAGGAAAAAGTTCTGCCAAAAGATTTTTGGGAAACTGCAAAAAATATGGCAAAATTTAGAAATATAATTGTGCATGAATATTTATATCTTGACCTTAATAAGGTATATTCATTTCTTTTAAAAACTGATGACATTCGTCAGTTTCTCAAATATTTAATTGAGTATCTCGAAACGAAGTAAAAAAACTTTCGCTATTATTGCTGTCCTTCAAAATTCCTTTTATTTCATCTGCATCAGGAACTATTTACAAAACTTTTTTATGACTTTTTGGGCATCCTTTCTGTTTCTGTGATCCAAAAAGCAAGGATCACCTCACCATGTTCTGCGAAACAACAAGTAATTGCGCAACTAAAAAGACTTTTGCGATTCTATTTGATTCAGATGTAGTAAGAGTATTTTTGTAGATTAGAGGAAGAGTAAAGTAATATGATATCTTCATGAAACAGACATAAAAAACTTTGGTTCATCAATCCGATAATTCTCGGATTGACACCAT
This sequence comes from bacterium, assembly GCA_049700315.1. Lineage (GTDB taxonomy): Bacteria > Hydrothermota > Tepidihabitantia > SM23-42 > JAOAFX01 > JAOAFX01. The sequence goes on along the minus strand of JBNAVN010000017.1, from coordinate 25 downwards.
GAGAGAAAATCTGTGGGAAAGAGAT
>JBNAVN010000016.1:0-45251 GCA_049700315.1 bacterium | reverse complement strand
CTCTCAGCTTACCAAATTTTATCCCGGATTCTTTAAGCATCTGGATTGCCAATTTATCCGGATATGGTTGTTTGAATATAATTTTTTTTATCTTCGCATTTATGAGCATTTTTGTGCAGATAAAACAGGGTTGGTGGGTTGTATAAATTATTGCACCTTCAATATTGACCCCAAAATTTGCTGCCTGGATAATCGCATTCTGTTCAGCATGGACACCCCTGCATAGTTCGTGCCTCTCGCCTGAGGCAATGCCCATTTTTCCCCGCAGACAACCAACCTCTTCGCAATGGGCAATTCCACTTGGTGCGCCATTATAACCGGTGGCAAGGATTCTTTTATCCTTTACAATGACTGCACCAACCTGTCTGCGCAAACAGGTGGAACGTTTTGCCACAAGTTCGGCAATTGCCATAAAATATTCATCCCAGGATTGTCTTCCTTTTTTCCCCTCTTCACCCCTTTTCACCCTTTTTCACCCCTTTTCACCCTTCTTCATCACACTTCTGCCTTTATCCGCGCTATTGATACAACTTTATCGCCCTTTTCAAGACTTATGATCTTAACACCCTTTGCCTGCCTGCCCATCACCCTTATTGCATTTACCGGCGTTCTTATACCCTTACCACTCTTGGTCATTGCAATCAAATCATCTTCATCATTCACATTCACGGCACCTGCAACCTTTCCGGTCTTTTCATCAATGGTCATTGCCCGAACACCTTTGCCACCCCTGCCTTTTTCATTCACATCCGCAAATTTTATCCTCTTGCCTATGCCATTTTCACCAATGATCAGCATATCCTCTTCTTCACGGGCAATATTGAAACTCATAACCTCATCTCCTTTTTCAAGGCGCATACCCCTCACACCACTTGCATTCCTGCCCATCGGTCTTATCTTTTTCTCAGCAAATCTCAGGGTCTGACCATTGTGCGTTGTTAACAGCACAGAATCCTTGCCCGTTGTCAACTCTGCAGCAATCAAACGGTCATCTTCTTCTAACTTGATGGCAATAATACCTTTCTTTCTCACATTCTCATATTCATCAAGTGCGGTCTTTTTTACCTTACCATATTTTGTGCTCATAAAGATAAAGAATTTGTTGGAAAATTCTTTTATGCCCAGACATGCAGTTACCTTCTCGCCTTCACTCATTTCAATCAGATTGGCGATTGACCTGCCTCTTGAAAATGGACCGGCCTCAGGTATTTCATAAACTTTTGTAGCATAGACCTTACCACGATCCGAGAAGAATAGTAGTGTATCAGTGGTCTTTGAAATCAAGAGTTGATTGGCAAAATCTTCTTCACCTGTCTCCACGAGTTTTCTGCCCTGACCACCCCGGGTCTGATTTCGGTATGTAGTAATGGGCTGTCGTTTGATATAACCACGCTGGGTAAGGGTGATAACCATATCTTCTTCAGCAATCAGGTCTTCAATCGTTAGTTCTTCAGGTTCCATTTCTGAAATCGTGGTCCTCCTGCTGTCCTGATATTGACTGGCAAGCTCATTCAATTCTTTCTTTATCACACCATACACCCCTTTTGAAGAGGCAAGGATTGATTTTAATCGTGCAATCTCTTTTATCAAACCTAGATACTCTTTTTCCAGAGATTCCTTTTCCAGATTGGTCAAACGGGCAAGTCGCATATCAAGAATTGCCTGTGCCTGAACTTCGGTGAGTGAAAATCTTTTCATCAATCTTTCTTTTGCGACTTTTACATCGGCAGATTTTTTTATAATATTTACCACTTCATCAATGTTCTCAATCGCAATCTTCAATCCTTCAAGGATATGTGCCTTTTTCTCTGCCTCGGCAAGTTCAAACTTTGTTCTGCGGGTTATGACCTCAAACCGAAAATCAAGAAAATGTCTGAGTGCCTGTTTCAAACTTATCGTCCTGGGCACGCCATCAACCAATGCGAGAATCTGGATACTAAATGTAGTCTGTAAATTGGTATATTTATAAAGATTATTTAATACAATTTCCGGGTTGGCATCCCTTTTCAATTCAATGACAACACGGATACCATCCTTATCTGACTCATCTCTCAAATCAGAAATATCTTCTATCTTTTTCTCTTTGATCAATTGCGCCATTTTCTCCAATAATGAAGATTTGTTCACCTGATATGGAATCTCCATTATTACAATTGCCTGTTTTCCACCTTTTATGTCTTCAATTTTTATCTTGCCCCGGAGAATGATCCTGCCCTTACCAGTCAGATATGCCTCTTCAATACCTTTTCTGCCCGCAATAATTCCACCAGTCGGAAAATCAGGTCCGGGAACCAATTTCAGGAGTTTTCTGTCATCTACATCAGGATCATCAATCATTGCGTTAAGGGCATTTATGATCTCACCAATATTGTGGGGAGGAATATTGGTTGCCATTCCCACAGCAATCCCTGAAGCACCATTACATAACAAATTGGGAAATCCTGCAGGCAGTACAATGGGCTCTTTTAATCTACCATCAAAATTGGGAATGAAATCAACGGTATTTTTTTCTAACGCTTTTAAAAGTTCCTCAGCAATCGGTGCCAATCTAACCTCAGTATAACGATAGGCTGCTGCAGCGTCCCCATCCACTGAACCAAAATTACCCTGACCATCAACCAATGGATAACGCATTGAGAATTCCTGTGCCATCCTGACCAGGGCATCATAGATTGCCATATCACCATGGGGATGATATTTACCAAGCACATCACCGATCACTGTGGCACTCTTTTTATGGGCACGGTTTGAGGCAAGCCCTGCCTCATTCATTGCATAGAGAATCCGCCGCTGGACAGGTTTTAATCCATCGCGCACATCAGGCAATGCCCTGCCCACGATCACACTCATTGCATAATCAAGATAACTTGATTTGATTTCTTCTTCAATATATACCGTATTTATACGCTGTTCCATATCTCAATTATAGCCAAAAATAGCGTAGAGTCAAGGTGCGGGAACTTATGAATTTGATTATTTTTATTTGTTGAAAAAGGGAAGTCCTGTTATTGATGCGAGACTTTCCTGTGCCTTTTCTTTGACCTTGTTCTGTGCATCATTGAATGCAGCAATGATCAAATCCTGGAGCATATCTATATCTTTATCTTCTATAATCTGTGGTTCAATCTTCACCGAGAGGACATTCTGTTCACCATCCATTTCTATTTTCACCATTCCACCTCCAGCACTTCCTTCAACCCGGATCTTCTGCAGTTCCTGATGCATCTGCTCCTGCAATTTCATTGCCTGTTTGAAAATATCTTTCATTTCTTCTTAACCTCTGAAGTTCTTAACTTCACAACTTCTTTTTCTCATCTCACTTCTTCTCCATCAAACATTGTCTTTATTGTATGTTCAAGACTATCAGGATTCTCCTTTGCCTCGCCAATTTTGATATCCAAACTGAACCCTTCACCAAGAATATTTTTCAATGCCTCATTGATAATTTTTTGATTATTCAATAATTCTTTTTTCTGGAATTCATTTCGCGCGGTGATCTCCAGACTCATACCATTCAGTTCAACATCGGTCTGGAGAATAATAGCGGCAAGTTTTGGACTCTTTTTGCTCACCTGGGCAATCAATTTGTCTTTATTACTCCCTGATTTTCGGGATTCAAAAATATCTTTCTCATTCTTCAATGATCTTGTATTGTTAACCTGATAATTGGAAACAAGTTGGGCAAAAAGCAATTCCAGGGCAATCCTTGGATTGACAGACCTTCTTATCGTATCCTCAAATCTCAAGCAGGTCTCAATCAAATTTACAAGTCGGGCATTATCCAGATCTATACCTTTCAAAACATTGATTTCTTCAGCGGTGGACTCAATGAGTTCATAATTCAGTCCGATATGGGCAAGTAATATTTTCCTCAAATAGGCAATCATCCCTTTATATATTTCAAGGACATCTGCCCCTTCTTCTATACTCTTATTCAATAACAGAAACATTTGCTTCAGATCTTTCTGGACAATCTTATCTATCAATTCAATGTAAAAATCAACACTTAGAAATCCCACGAGTTTGAACACATGTTCTTCGGTTATCTTACCTTCAACAAATGATGATAACTGCTCAAGTATGCTCTCACCATCACGAATACTACCATCAGCACGCAGTGCGAGATAATAAAGGGCTTTGTCTGTAATTTCAAGTTCTTCTTTTTGCGCAATCTGTTTCAAACGTCCAATTATTTCACTGATGGATAATCTTTTGAATACAAAGCGCTGACACCGGGATATAATCGTCGCCGGAACTTTTACAGGGCTGGTCGTTGCAAGAATGAATATTACACTTGAAGGAGGTTCTTCCAGGGTTTTTAACAGGGCATTAAATGCCTCCTGGGTGAGCATATGAACTTCATCAATAATATAAATTTTGTAGCGTCCGTGCAAAGGGGCATATCTGATACTTTCACGCAGATTTCTTATTTCATCAATCCCCCGATTTGAGGCACCATCAATCTCTATTACATCCACACTACGACTGGATGTGATCTCCTTGCAGGAAGGACATTCCTGACAGGGATAAAGAGTAGGTCCATTGATACAATTGAGACTTTTGGCAAGAATCCTTGCGGTGGTTGTTTTTCCCACACCGCGTGGACCTGCAAAAAGAAATGCGTGTCCTATAGCACCGCTGCTGATTGCACCTTTTAATGAAAGAACAATATGACTCTGACCAGTGAGTTCATCAAAATTCTGAGGACGATATTTTAGTGAAAAAACTTTATGAGCCATAGGGTTGGTTGGATGGTTAAATGGTTCAATATTTTTCTCAACTCTCTGTTCTCCTGACACCATGTTCCTTTAAATCCGGTCGTGCAACCTCAAATCGCCAGCCATTTCAGGAACAGCAGGGCAAAGAACTCAGCCCAGGCTTGCTTATGACCAGTCCATTTCTACTTACCGTTGCTTCCTTCCGGACCTGGCGGAGTTTGTAGACGGTGCTTTCATAAGACCCGAACCTCAACGCTCTTTAATCCTTGCTGTTGCCCCTGAAAAACCTGTCTCAAAGAGGCATTCAATCCCGCATAAGCGGATTTCGGGTTCAGGGCACCGCTAGCTCCCCATTTAGCACGACCGGAATTATCTTCTAAAATCAATTTTTTCAAAAAGAAATTCTTGTGGTTTTATACCACAGGTTCCAATACCAGCCCTCACAAGAAATGTCTGGTAACCTTCAATTCCTTTTATATCAATTTCACTGAGTCTCTGAAAATCAGGTACTCTGATACTTGCAAGGAATGTCGGGTCAAAAGACCACTCATTATTTTTCACCAGGACATTCTTGCCAATTTCCGGATGCAGACGTAGATAGCCCAATACACCTTCAAGCACATTCTTCATTCGGTAGGAGGCAAGCCTATTACCCTTGACAAAACTCTTACGCATGACAATGGCAAGATATGGCATTGAGGGCATCACATAACGATTGACAAGACCTTCATCAAGAAGCGTATCTCCTGCATATAACAAATAACTGCGATAGGGTTCAAGCACAAAGATTGCATCCACTTTTTTGCTTGATATCGCGGTTCCCAATTCTTCGGGCAGGAGTGGGACTCTTGTGAATTTAGTCAGTCTTTCTGTAGCAAAATTTGGTGCAATAAGATTGAAAAGATAACTATCATCAACCAGATAACCAATCTTTTTACCGTTTAAATCCTTGAGCATTTTCATTTTTGTTCCTTTGGGAATAATCACTGCATCTGAGATGCCCTTGAAAGAAACTGAAGCCATTGCCTTTACTGTATCACCATCTATGCTTGGGGAAATTAACAGGTTATACCACGGTACCGCACAGATATCATATTCTCCCCTTTTCAATCCTTCAAGGGGATCACCTTTTACAGTCACAAATTCAGGAGTAACTTTTTCAAGCTTGTAGTATCTTCTTGTTGTATCAACCTCAGCAACATAAAATGGCAGCGAACCAAAGGATTTGTCAACACCAATACGTATCTTCATAGGTTGTGCTTCTTTGTACTGGGGATAACCAACAACAAATAACAATATTAGCAAACTAATAAAGATGAGAATATTTAGAATTGCCTCGGTTGTCTTAGCACTCATTTTTTCTCCTTTAATAATTTATCTGCCTTTTGCAGATATTCCATTGCCTTTTTTGTATTACCAATTTCACGATATGCAAAGGCAAGATTGGTCAATAAATCAATATTTTCTGGTTCCAGAGGCAAAGCCTTTTCTTCATAGATTTCAATTGCCTTTTTATAATTTTTCTCCTGGGCATAACATACACCAATGTAGAACCAGCCCGCAAAATCATCCGGTTTGACCCTGACAAGTTCATCAAAGTATTTTCTTGCTTCCACCCATCTATTCATTTTTACCAGAAGTTCACCTGTAAAATAGAGGGCATCAGGGTCTGTGAATAACAATTCAGATGATTTTGTGAGATGCTGAAGAGCCAGTGTATCTTTCTTCAAATTGAGGTAGACAATACCAGCAAGATAATGGCTTCTGCCATATCCTTCATTCTCTTTTACAAACTTCTCCACATTCTTTTCCTGAGTGTTCAAACCTTCATCATATCCCAATTTCACCTTGATAAACTGGTCAAGTGCATCCCGTTTCTTCTCTTTCCACAGGGTTATCAATTCAACAGCAAGATTCTGATTGAACTCAACATTTTTGAAAAGAAGATTCTTGAGTTTTTCATACTCCTTTTCAAATGTTTTTATGGAACTATTTGCATAGAAAAGGCAGGAATCATAAGCCTGTTTGTCAAAAAACATTTTTCCAATAAAATAAGACGCTTCCGCATTTTCTTTGTCAAATTCAAGAACCTTTTGATAGGCTTTATAAGCCAAATCTCTATTTCCCATATCCGCATAGATATTGCCTTCAAGAATGAATTGACTTGCATTTGTGGGATCAAGTTTCTGACCAAATTTCAGATTTGTTAGTGCACTTTGATAGTTTCTTTCCAGATAGTTTTTCAAGGCACTGCTATAAAACGCCTGCCAGAATACTGACTTGTTCTTTCCACCCTCATCAGAGACCAGCCATTTTATTGTTGATACTGAATCCTTGTTATAAGCATTCTGAAAAGCCTTGCTTGCCTCGTCGTAATTACCCAGTCCAGTTTCAGCCTTGCCTAAAAGACAGTATGCAAGGTAGTTATCAGGCGTGGTCTGTATGCCCACCAATGCCTGTTCTTTTGCCCGGGCATATTCACCCTGCTGTAGATATATCTTGCAGGCATTTTCCCAGGTCGCAGGACAACCAATAAAAAGGAAAACAAAAAAAGGTAATAGGATCAGAAGTTTTTTCATTTATTGCCTCCTCATAGGCTATTCTATATAAAAAAATCCTTAAGTCAATACCTTGTCGTCGTGGATGGGTGGATGGTTAAATGGTTAGATGGTTAGATTGTTAAATGGTAGGTTAAGTAGTGAGAGCGTTTGACCGTGGGCGGTTGCGAAATGCGCTTCGTACTTGAGAAGAGTAACCCAGTAGCCAGTAGTCAGTAAGTAGAAGGGAAATCATTCATAAGGAATGCAATTGCCTCTTGATTTTTTATAATTTATGTATATTATTATTTTAATGAATAGAATGTTGGGCAGAACCTGGGCTGAAATCTATCTTGATCGGCTGATAAACAATTATCTTCTCATAAAAAAGATAGCAGGCAATAGAAAAATAATGGCCGCAATAAAAGCAGATGCTTATGGACATGGGGCAGTAGAGATAGCGAGAACTCTACAAAAGGTTGGGGTGGATATGTTTGGTGTGGCAAGCACTGAGGAAGGGATTGAACTCAGGCATGCCGGAATAAAGGCAAAGATAATAATTCTCAGTCCTATTCTGAAAAATCAAATTGATGAGATCATTGAGTATGATCTGATTCCCACCGTATCAGAACTAACTTTCTTTGAAACACTGAACAAGAAAATACAGAAGATAAGAAAACCGATGCTCATTCACATTGAAGTTGACACTGGCATGACCCGCACAGGATTTCCTTATAATAAGGCAATCAATGCCATTGAAAAGATCCAGCGCTCTCCTTATATCAGGATTGAGGGAATATTTTCCCATTTTCCAATGGCTGATTGTGACGGTGCATTTTCAAAAAAACAGATAAAGGATTTTTCGCAATTGATTGCGCAACTGAACAGTATGAAGATCAAACCAAAATTTGTTCATCTGGCAAATTCCTCCGGTATATTCCGTTTTCCTGAATCACATTTCAATCTTGTGCGCCCTGGTATATCTCTTTACGGATTGACATCCTCTCCCGAGGTTATCTACAACCATCATTTTCAACCAGTGATGAGCTTGAAATCAAGGATCGTAAATCTTCGTGAAGTGCCTGCTAATACACCGATAAGTTATGGCCATACTTATCGCACAAAGAGAAAAAGTAGAATTGCCACAGTCAGTGTGGGATATGGAGATGGTTATCCCAGAATGCTTTCCAACAATGCAGAAGTTTTATGTCAGGGCAGAAGAACCAATATTGTTGGGACAATTTGTATGGATTTGATAATGATTGATGTAACTGACAATTCCCAGGCAAAATTGGGTGACATTATCACCCTGATCGGCAGGGATGGCAATGAAGAAATAAAGGTTGAGGAACTTGCCCAGAAATGTAATACAATAGTCTATGAAATCACCTCAGGCATTGGACCAAGGGTTGCCCGGGTATTCAAAAACAAAGAAAAAATTGTCAGTGTAAGAAATTTGTTAGGAAGATGGCAGAATCATCAGCATTCAAGCTGCAGTATTAATTAAAACAAGGAGGTTACATGAAACGCTTGGCTTTGCTGCTTATCTTTGTCTCCATATTTGCGCAGGAGACAACTCATACTGTGAAACCCGGTGATACATTGTGGGATATTGCTGGGTTTTACTATCAGAACCCTTTTTTATGGCCCTATATATGGCGGGCAAATCTCACTCAAATTGAAGATCCACACTGGATATATCCAGATGAGGTATTTGTCATTCCGCCTTCACCTGAAGAATCACTCGGTGTAGCACCACCAAGTGAAGTGCCTGCTGAGGTCCCTCCGGAAATTGTTCCTGAAGAGCAATATACTTATATTCCGCCAGCACCAGTGACCAAAAAGACCGCTGAGGTCATATCAGTAGTAAAGGCAGAAGAACACATCTTCAGCGAAGATCTTATTCACCGGGCAGGATTCCTGGTCAGTGAAGATCTTCCTTTCTGGGGCAAGATCACCGGTACTGAGCCGTCCAATGAAAAACTCATCAGTGCTTATAAAACAGTCTATGTTGACCGGGCAAATGATGTTAAAGCCGGAGATGTTCTTACCATATATCGGCCCGGCAAGAGCATCAGTCATCCAAAGACCGGTGCATTTTTAGGAAAAGAAATCATTGTGTTAGGAAAAGTTGAGGTTGAAGAAGTAGGAGAACAGGGTTCACGGTGCAAAGTCATTGATTCCTATGATATCATCAAGAATGGCGATTTTGTAACACCTTATCAACCTCAGTTAGCACCCGAGAATGTCAGCCTTTCACCTGCGACAAAAGAAATTGAAGGTTATGTGGTGGAAGTAAAATCAACCGCCAATTTAACCCCACCCCATATCTTTGTCTATCTTGATCAGGGCGAAAATTCTGGTATTGCAGTGGGTGATATCTTTGAAGTGTATCAGGAGCGGGTTGTGGGCGGAAAGAAAATGCCTGATTTTGCAATTGCCAAGGTCCAGGTGATAAGCATATTTGAAAGGGCATGCATTGGTTTGCTGCGCTGGGAACAAAAAGTGCCAGTTGTAAAGCGTGGCGAAAAATGTCGCCTGGTAATGGAGGCGCGATGAGGGAAAAGGAGGCATTAAGTCAGGTTTATCTTTTTAGAGAGCTGACACCCAGTGAGATGGATATTCTGATATCTATCTCAAAGGAAAAACGCGTCAAGAAAAACGAAGTCATTTTCAAAGAAGGCGATATCGGTGATGCTTTCTACTTGATTGTCTCGGGCAGTGTCAGGATTTCAACGATCGTTCCCGGTGTTGGTGAAGAGGCTTTGACAATTCTGCGCGAAGGTGAATACTTCGGGGAAATGGCTTTGATTGATGATGCCCCGCGTTCCGCATCAGCCATTGCCAATGATGATACAATTCTTCTGGTAATTGGAAAAGATGACTTTCGCAGACTCCTTGCCAAGGATACAGGCATTGCCTATAAACTGCTTTGGGTCTTCACCCGCACCCTGTCTGCGCGACTTAGGAAAACAGATGAACAGTTGAAGAGCATCTTTTCAATTGCAAAAACTTTTTAAGTAAATAATAGAGGTAAACAAAGGATAGAAGACGCAAAAACAGATTAACAAGGGGAATATTGAATAACAACCGAGCATTTATATGGGCAAGATTTTGATCCTTTTACTGGCACTTTCTTTGATTGTGGAAAGGGTAACTGAGAAGATTTTATTTATCCTACCGTCAGGCCGAAGTCGGGTATATTCCTGGATTATAAGCACTGGTCTTGGTCTGATAATTGCCTTTTCATTCCAGTTTGGATTTATTGGCGAACTCGGGTTAAATACCGGTTCAAATATCGCAAACTGGGTTGATTATGTTGTCAGTGGACTCTTGATCGCCTGTGGTAGTGAACCAATTCACTCCATTGTTGATGGATTGGCATACAAAAGGGATGAACTAAAAAGGAAGGCAAAAAATGTTTGATATCTTTGCTGGCAAGGATCCTCAAAAGGCATTACAGCGCGCACAGGAATATGTCAAAGAAGGAAAGATCCCGTCAGCAATTAAGGTCCTGGAAGAAAATCTCACTGAAGGCGAAGAATCTTTTGCACTGCATATTGAACTTGCCCGTTTGTATTTTGAGAATGAACAAAGGGCAGAGGCTGTAGAAATACTGAAAACCGCAACAGTTATTGTTCCATCAAGGGTTGATGAAGTTATTGGTTTACTTTCTGATTATTTTTTCCGTTACACCTCAATTGATGCCGGCGATTTCCTCCTGCAGTTATATGTTGGTCAGGAACAATACGATGAATTGTTCAAGGTCCTGAGGGCATTCAATGAACGAGAGGTGAAACTATTGATCAATCGCTATGAAAAGTTAAAACAGAATATCGTCACGAAAAAAGTTCTGTCAAAACGAGATTTTGAAAATCTTATCATCTATAGCACAATCGTTTTCACTTTTCAGGACTGCAAGACCGCCCTTGAAAACACAGAATTTCTTTTGAATGCCGGTGGATTTCAAAAACAATTGCTTGGCTGGGCAAAGGCAATGGCACGGGAAAGATTCAATGACCCCTACACAGCATTGCTTTTGCTCAAGACTGAAGCAGTTGCCGGACACGCTTCTGAAGCACTGAATCAGGCACAGCGCATTTACGAAAAATTTCCTGATTTTCTTGATCCCCTGCTTGATACCTTTATTACGATACATCCACCGCCCGATATGGAATCAACTTTCAACCAGTTCATAACTGAATTGTATGTAAAGAAAGGCGACCTTGATGCCTCATTGTCCAGGCTGGAAACACTGTCAAAAAAAGATCCTTCAAAAATTGAAGATGTAATTAAAACCCTGAGGGAATTACACAGGATAAATCCCAAGAATTTAAAGGTTCTTTTCAGCCTTGCTGATAATCTACTCAATGCCGGACGCATTTCCCTGGCAATCAATGAATTTGAGAAAATTCTTGAAATAGCGCCTGACCAGCATGCCGAGATAATGCAAAGATATGAAAGGGCATTTGAAAAAGAACCAAACAATCCCCTTGTTATTCAGGGATTGGTAAATTTCTATCTAAAACAGAAAAAAATTGATGAGGCCGTCAAAGTAATTGATAAGGCATATAAAATAGACCGCGGTTTGATTGATGAATATATATTAAATCTTAATTCAATACTGGAGCAGGCACCAGAAAATGATTATGCCTTATATCTGTTAGGGATGTGCTACAGTCACAAAGATGAAGAAGAGAATGCCTCAATCATATTTGAAACACTCCTGGAAAACAAAAAATACGAACTTGTTGATAAGGCATTAACCGAAGTCATCAAGGCAAAGCCAGAAAATCCTACTTATCTCAGTTTGAAGGCAAAAACGCTGATCAATTTAAATAAAGATAATGAGGCGTTTTTGTTATTGAAGCCACATATTGAAGAGGCAGAAAATTTAATTAGTTTTGTGCCCACGCTTGATACAATCTTAAGTCATAAACCTGAACACGCCAAACATATAATAAAAATATATGAAAAAAATAGGGATACCGACCCAAGGATCTTTGATATTGCAATCGCACGTGCCTATGCATTTGGTAGTGAATTTGACCAGGCAATAAAGAAGTTTGATGAACTCCTGTCTGATCCTGATACAAAAGATACTGCAAAAAGGGCATTATTAGAGGTGATCAAAGAAAGACCTAAAGCTGTACCCCTGCTCCTGACTGCCGCGCGAATATTTATGAAAGACGGTGAGATTGAAATTGCCACTCAGTTTTTCAAAACTGCCCAGGCAGTTGACCCAAAGGCGTTCTTTGAAATCATTGATGAGTTTTATGATACACTCAAGGCATTCCCAAAAGATCGTGAAGTATGGGTCTTGTTGATTGATACTTTCTTTAATCGTAAACTATTTGACCGGGTGATTGAAGAATCCAGGAAAGGTATTGAAACCTTTGGACCTCAAGCCCAATACTTCAATCTTAGATTAGGACAGGCTCTGGTAGAAAGCGGTAACCTGAGCGATGGTGTCAGACCCTTAATGCTTGCCCTGGATGGAGAAACTGACTACGCGGGTGAAGTAATAACATATCTGGATAAGATTCTTGCGGTGGATAAAAGCAATGTCCCTGCACATTTCGCCCGGGGAAGGGCTTTATCAAGAACAAAGAGAATTGATGAGGCCGTGGAGGAATATCTGCTCACTGCCCGGATTGTCCCAGCAAGGGCAGAATATGTGCTTGATGAACTGAAATCACTTTCCGCAAAGGCAATTGCCAATCCTAAGGTTATCTTTGCCATGGGTGCAATTGAGGTCAATCTGAAAAAATATCAAGAAGGTATAAAACATCTATTGCAATCCTGTGAACTGGACAGCAATCTGGTTTCAAGAGTTCTGCCATTACTGGAAAAATTGCAATCCCAGTCACCATCTGCACTTCTATCATTCAGCCTTGCCCGGGTTTATTATCTTGCAAATATGAAAACCTCAGCAATAAAATTCTTTATCAATGCCCAAAATCAGGATCATACATTCCGCGAGCCAGCAATCTCAGAAATGAAAAAGATCTGTGCGGAAGAACCACAGGATATAGAAGCAAGAAAAGGATTGGCACAACTTTATTTTGATTATAATAATCTTGAAGATACAATCTATCTTATAGAAGAAATATATCAAGCAGATAAGGAACAGACTTCATGGATAAAGCAATTCATTCTTCAAATCCTGTCTAAAAATCCTGCCCATATACCATCTTACTATTTCTTAGGCAGGGTATTTATTTTTGAAGAAAATTATGCCAAGACCATTGAAATATACAAAAAACTTACTGAAATCGCACCAGCCGAGATTCCCGGGGTTATTGAAATATTGAAGGAATATTGTGAGAAGTCACCTGAACTTATGCATTACACAGGAATTCTGTATAAAGAAATTGGCAATTTGAATATGGCAACAAATTTGTTTATGAAATTGTTCAACAAAGATCCTAATTATGGTGACAATCTTATACCCCAACTAAAAGAAATTGTTCTTAAGAACGAAAAATCAGTGCCTGCTTATATGCTCTTAAGCCAGATACACAGTTTCAAAAAGGAATATGACCAGGCAATTGAATATTTGAAAAAAGTTGAACTATTTCTGCCTGAAAAGAAAGAAGAAATTCTTCTGAAGCAAGGACAGTTATATTTTGAAAAGGGTGATGTTGATAAGACCCTTGATATATATACAAAACTTCTGCAGGAAACCAAAGACCGTGGTTCACTATACAAAACCATAAAAAAGATAAAAAATGATTATTTCAATCAGAAACTTAAGGAAATTGCAGGGAACACCGATGATGACCGATTGAAGAGGGCAAATATCTATCTGCTGTCTGACAGAATAAGAGATGCAGAAAAGGAATTGAATTTTATCACCACAGAGGCAATGCAAAGAAAAGATTATGTAATCCTGAAAGCAAGAATTTTGCTGAAAAAAAATCAGCCGATTGATGCCCTTGAAACACTCAGGTCCCTGCCCGTTGACAAAGATACTGGCTTACTTTATGCCGATATCTATGAGGCACTTGGCTCCTATACTGCTGCGGCAAGCGCCCTCAAAGAAGTTGGAGATAGTTCACTTTATCCAAGAATTGAGAGATATGAAAAACTTGCTCAGGAGCGAAGATTGGGCAGGGGAAGATACTTTATTGAAGGGAGGATTTAATGAAATGTCCATTCCTCGTCAAGAGAAAAGAAATTTTTGATCGTGATGGCAAAAAAATTGGTGAAGAGATAGAGATCAAAGAGTGCATAAAGAATGAGTGCATGGTGTATGACGGTGCGGCAAAATTGTGTTCATTACTTTCGTCCAATATCAAAAATGGTATTATTATTGAAGATTTCAAAAATGGTGTCAAAGAGATAAAAGATGAAATGTTTCAAAGAAATGAAGCACTTGGTGTCCTTATTTCTACTACAATTCAAACACTCCAGGATGCACTACTTAATCGTTTTGACATAATGAAGAAACAGAATGAAGTAATCGCCTTAGGTTTTGACAATCTTACGGGAATTCAAAACACCCTGATTGAAACAATCAAAAGTCTCTCAGAAAAAAATCTAAAGCAGTTGGAGACATTAAATAATACGAGTCAACAGCAGATTGATGGAATAAAGTCGATGCACGAAACAGCCATTAAAATCACCGAAGGGCAGAACAAGTTCAGTGAAGATCTGAAAAACTTGCTCGATCAAATAAAAGGCAGTTTTGATGGATTGAATGAAAATTTGAACCACAAAACCGAAGCACTCAAGGGTGCGGTTGAAAAAGTCGCAACCACATATCAGGTGGGAACCGAAACAATCAGTGCTGAAATTGAGAAAAATAATGTCTCAGCCCAGGAAATATTGAAGAAATTTGAAGCAGTTGAAAACATTGTAAGCGGTGTTAATAATATCGGTGACCTGATCAAAAATGAAATAGCCGGGATAAAAACTGAAACAGTAAGCGCCCTTAATAGTCTGATGGGCAAGATTGATGAATTGAAGTCATCCTACAATGATACCGCAAAGATCCAACAGGAAAATCAACAAACACTTTTCCAGGGGCTTCAGGAAACAATCGGCAACCGACTGGAGGAATTGAAAACTTCGTTAAATTCCTTCCTTCAAGCCCAGGAGAACAATCAACAGAGTCTATTCAGAGACCTTGAAGGAACAATTGGTTTTAAACTTGATGAACTAAAAGTATTATTCAATGAGTTTGCGAAAATCCAGCAAAGTAACGCTGATATGGTTGGCAGTCAATTTGAAAAAGTATCAAACAGTATTGTTCAGAAACTTGACGAAACAATGAACACAATAAAGCCAGAATTGCTGAATTTGAAAAACGATTTTGTCAATAACCTGGTCAGCATTCAGAACAATCTCAGTTCGTTTACAACCCCGATCAATGAGTTGAAAGATACCCTTAATACACAGCTGAAATCCATCCAGGAGGATCTCAAGAATTACGAAGTACCTCTCAATGAATTGAAAAATTCTTTGAATAATCAGCTAATTGAGGTTCAGGAAAGTTTGAAAACCTATGTAACTCCACTCAATGAATTGAAAGATACCCTCAATAACCAGTTGACCGTCATCCAGGAAGGTTTGAACAAATATGAAAATTTGAATAACACACTGAAAAGTGGAATGCATAATATCGGTGAATTTCTGAATAATACAAACCAGAATTATACAAACTACTTGAACAATATTCAGTCCATGATAGCCAATTTTGAGGGGCTTTTTGATAAAACCCAGAGCAACATTGGTAATATGAGTGATATGATGAACAATCTCAATCGTAATTATCTTGAATCATTGGGGAAAATAGCAGGGCTTGCTGAAGGAATGCGCAAGGGTGTAGAAAATGTTGGTGAGGGCATGCACGACTCAGTCAAAGATTTGATTGCGGAAATGAAAAAAGAGATTGGCAATCTTGAGAAGCAATATGAAAAGACATTCGGTGATATAAGCCGACTATCTGAGAAGTTTGGTGAACTGAACAATCAAATCAGTCGGATGACCAATGAAATACAGAAACAGTTTAAGGAATCGCTTGAGCAGCAGATTGAAATCTCAAAATTCAGCAATGAGGTGTTAAAGAATCTGAAAGAATATTTTGCCAAACAGGATGAACAGTACAAAGAAGAACAGATGGCAAAGAAGAAAAAAGATGCGCTTGACCATTTTGATCGGGCTACACTCTATTATTACCGCGGTAATCACGAACTTGCCTTGAATGAAGTTGACAAGGCACTGGAACTTGATAAATTGGCTGAATATCTTAATCTGAAAGGACTTGTGTTAACCGAATTGGGCAGAGAAAAAGCAGCAAAGAATATATTTGAAGAAGCATTGAAATTGGAACCAAATCTTGCTGAAATATATAACAACATTGGTCTGTTGTACATAAAGACCAAAAAATTGAATGAGGCCGTGGGAATGTTTCAGGAAGCGATCAAACGCAATGTAAATTATAGTCTTGCCTATGTTCATATGGGCAAGGTGTTGATTGAATTGGAAAGATTTGATGAGGCAATGTCAGCATTTCAGCACGCCTTAGAAATTGATCCGACAAACCGCGAGGCAAAAGAAGCAATTGAATTATACAAACAGGGCAAAATCGGTGCCTGAATACTATTAGCATCGCAGGTCTGAACAGAATTGTCCTATGATGAAAACCCTGCTTTTGATTCTCCTGTGCTCAGGTATTTTTGCGGATGTAATGTATGAAATGGAAACCACAAGCCAGGGTTATATGGAAACAGGAGAAAGTATCACGCTGGTTCGCACCTTTATAAAGGGTGACCGGATGCGCACCGAAATCAAAACAAACAATTCATTATTGGGAGAAATGGAACAGAATTTGATTACCCGTCTGGACAAAGGTGTACTCTGGCTCCTTGATAAAGATCGCAAGGAATTTTTAGAAATTCCGCTGAATGCTGATTCTGAAGAATCATTTTCAGATGAAAACACGGATAGTATGCCCGAAATAAGAATTGAAAAATCAGAAGAAACAAAAAAAATCCTTGATGTTGTATGCGAAAAGTATGTAATTACAATGAGCATTAATTCTGACAATGATGATCTTCAAATAACCCATATAATGTGGTTGGGCAAAAATTTTTCTGGTTATGATGAAATTATGAATTTCAAGCAAAAGATGCTGAGTAGTATTGCGGAGCCGACCATAGTCGGCATCAATAAAAAATCTATCCAGGAAATCAGAAAGAAAATTTCTGATTTTGATGGATTCCCAATGGAGATTGAAATCAATCTTCATGTACAAAATCAGGGATTGAAAATGGCATTAAAAACGACAAGCATTGTCAAAAAAATCACCACGGTGCCCATAAGTGATAGGGTTTTTGAAATACCTGAAACTTATAAGCCCAGCGTTTCCCCAAAAAGCGAATGAAATAGCACACTCCGGGAATAAAACAGGAATTTAAGTGTATAATAATAATGAGAGTGATGAAAACTTGATTGAGGCGGTAAAAAATGGGGATTGTGAGGCATTTGCACCACTTATTGAACGTTACCAACTCTCTATTTATCGCCTTATCTATCGTATGGTTCGTAATCGTGATGATGCTGAGGATCTTGTGCAGGAGGTATTTATCAAGGCATATAATGGAATCAATGGTTTCAAAACAGGCAAGAAGTTTTTCCCCTGGCTTTCAAGGATTGCTGTTAACCATACGCTCAATTTCATCAAGAAAGAGAAAAAGGCTGATGTCCAGCCACTTGAATGGGTACCAAATTATGTTGATAACAACAATGATTCAGTGCAGACGGTGAAAGAAAAAATCTTGAAAGAAAGAATTGCCGAAGCCATGGCACAGTTACCTGAAGATTTCCGGGCAATTCTTGTTTTGAGGGTTGAAGAGCAATTGTCTTATGAAGAAATCAGTCAGGCATTGGGCATCCCCCGTGGTACCGTGATGTCCAGATTGGCAAGGGCAAGACAACGTTTAAGAGAAATTTTTGGTGAGGTGAAGTTGTGAACTTAAGAGGTTAAGAAACTATGAAAATCAATGGGCTAAATAAATCTGAAAAACCTGACTGTGATTTTTCAATAGAACTATTGAGTGCCTATATTGATAATGAACTCAATGAAAATGATCGCCAGGCTGTTGAAACACATATCAAATCCTGTCCTGTATGCCAGAAAATTGTTGAACAATTCAGAGTCATTGATGATTCAATAAGAGAATTAGAATTTGAAGAACCTTCAGGGGACTTCGTGTTCAACCTTAAGAAGAATGTAATTGATAGATTGAGGAAGAAAAAACAGCCGGTAATATGGAAATTTCTGCCAATATTCCTGCCCGTTGCCGCAGCCGCAATTCTGGTAGTTCTTATCACCGGTCATGAAGAAATAGAAAAACCTGTAGGTATGAAGAATAGAGTTGAATTTAGCCTTGCCTTAAGTCAGCCACCAGCACAAACTGAGAAGATTGATGTAGTAATTCCAAAGCCCGGTATTACACCAAGAACACGCACAGTTTTACCTTCAGCACCACGTGCAACAGCGGAAAAAATATCCGCAGACAGACAGATGGAAGCAGAATACGCAAAAAAAGAAGTTCCCGCAATGACCAGTGCGGGATTGGCACAAGAAAGAACTGAGCAGGTTGTAGTCAGGGCAATAGTAGATTCCACAGGCAGAGTTTTGAATGTCGCCACCGGAAATACAATCATACCTGAAGAAGATACAACAATCTCGCGACTTCTGAAAGGACAACAACTTGCCCCACCCACAATTCGTGGAAAACCGCACCAGATGTTTGTAGAATTTGTTCCTGAAGAAAAAGACTCAAATTAACGACACCAAATTCTTTTTCTAATTTTTTTCAGAAAATTTTGCGCTGAATTCTGTTCGGCATTCTTTTTATTTGTTCCTTCACCTACCGCTGATGATTTACCATTAATATACAATGCAACATAAAATATTTTCTTATGGGGTGGTCCCTCTTCTTTTATTACCCTGTATTCAACTTCCTTTTTATTCTTCATTGCCCATTCGTTCAAAAGTGACTTGTAGTCCCGCGAAAGTCTGAATCTTTTTTTCAAAAATAATTTTCGTAAATACTTTCTTGCATATTCAAGACCACGGTCAAGATATATCGCTCCAATCAACGCCTCAAATCCACAACTAATATTTGAATGCCTCAGTCTGCCACCGGTTATTTCCTCACCGCGGTCCATAATAAGAAAGCCACCAAGGTTCAGCGTCTTGCCTATTTTATGTAATGCTTCTTCACTTGTATATCTTTTCTTCAGCAAATTCAATTCACCCTCGCTCTTATCAGGATATGCTTTCACCAGATATTCGCGCACAACCAGTTCTATTACCGCATCACCGAGGAACTCAAGGATTTCATTGGACTTGTTCCGATCAAATGCGACCGCTGAAGAATGGGTTAATGCCTTCTTCAACAGATTCTTGTTCTTGAATCCCAACCCTAATTTTTTTTCAATCTGCAGAAATTCTTGCGATTGCTTCAATTTCAACCAGTGCCCCCTTTGGTAAACCACTTACAAAAATTGTAGTACGAGCTGGTGGTTCTTGTGAAAAGTATTGAGCGTAGATGTCATTCATCATTGCGAAGTTCTCTGCACTTGTCAGATACACAGTTGTCTTTACAACATCTTGCAGGTTAACACCTGCTGCATTAAGTACTGCCTTAAGATTTTTCAACACCTGCGTGGTCTGCTCTTTTATTCCCCCTTTGATAATTTCTCCGGTCTCAGGCACAATGCCAATTTGACCTGCAGTGAAGATAAATCCTTGTTCAAGCACAGCCTGGGAATAAGGACCGATTGCCTTTGGTGCCTTATCGGTTTTGATAATTTCTTTCATAATTCACTCCTTTTCTATAATTATGCCATTATGAAAATAAAAGTTACTTTTATTGAAAAAAACCAATGTGTCAATTTCAAAATCAATCTTTTTCTGATAGACAATCCAGCCCGGTATTTGATAGTCATCCATAATCTTCAGGGGCAGTTTTTTTTCAAAAAATCCTCCTAATTTTACCCGATACAAACTATCAATGCTGGAATCAATAAACGCAGGCAATCCCATTTTTCTCATGCTATCGCTGTAACTCTGCGCATAATTGTAATCAGAAAATGCCCCGAACTGGATGTAAAATAGTGAATCCTCTAAGGCTCCTTTCTTTTCTTTGTCAGACATTAAGACATATTCTTCTTTTTCAAAAATCTTAACATCACCAGTTTTATTATCCAGAAGATATAATTCCGCATTCTTATTGATACAGTGACTTTGTTCATAGTCTTCAAAATATATTGCGCAAATGCCCTTGCTATTCTCAAAAATTTTTTTCACCCGCAGGGTGATTGGATCAATTAAAATTACAAAACCATCATTCCAGAAGACAAGGCCTGAATTCTTTGCCTGATGCGCCAACAGAACAGGTTGAAAATCAATGATCTTACCATTCGTATCTATTGAACAAATTCCCTGAGAACCCGTGATTATGTAACCATTATTGTGAACAAAGAAATCTTCCCCAGGAAAGTTGAATTTTATGCTTTTTTTGATCTTCAAATTCAAGTCAAGAATGTGGATACCAGATTGCGTAAGAATTGCAAAATTTCTTTGCTCCGGAAGATAATAAAATTTCTTGATCTGAACGAATGATACGCGCTTGATGCTTCTCCCATTTTTCCGATCAATTACTTTGATAATGCTTCTGTTTTCATTATGACCAATCAGAAAAATCAAATCCTTTTGAGGCAATTTCACAGGCGCAACCATTGGTTGATAATCTCCGGGTTCAATTCCGATGCCGGTCTTGAATGAAAGATTGTTTTTGTTCAGTACTATTATTTCTGATGTAGCAATGAGGAAAATTTCATCCTGTCCAGGCATAACATAGTTGAATTTTTGAGGCAGGGATGTGCGGTCAACAATACGGAAATTTGATGTATCAATGCAGTAGATAGTACGACTGGTCAAAACATAGCATAAGTCCTGCATTGAATAATCAATAATCTCCTCTTTTAATATCATTTCCTGAAACAGAAGCCGGTCATAGTCAATCTTCAATACCCGGTCATTATGGATAAATATAGCGGCAAATAGAATACTCAGCATAAGCAGTTATATCTTACAAAATTTCACAAAAAAATCAAGCCGTTAAAAAATCCATCATAATTCCATCTGTGTAATCATAATCTAATCCGTGTCATCATAAACAAAAACATCGGGGCGACCAGATTTGAACTGGTGACCCCCAGCACCCCAAGCTGGTGCGCTAAACCAACTGCGCCACGCCCCGACTGCTTGATTATATATGAAATAATCTGAGAGTCAAGTGAGCGCTTTAAATCACCTGATTGACAAAATATGGATTTTAACTATAATCTTAAAGAATAAAAAACAGGAGTGCATGTCCTGCAACTACTAAAAATCTTTTAGCCGGGGTGGTGGAATTGGCAGACACATACGTTTGAGGGGCGTAGGCCTTCGGGCATGGGGGTTCAAATCCCCCCTCCGGCATAGAAAAGGGGGTATCTATGTGTATATTAATCATCCTCACTATTATTGCAAACTCACCTGTTGAAATTATGAAGACCGACCTTGATGGTAGAACATATTCCATTGGAAACCTTGATGCAAACTGGATACAGACATTCACCCCACCACAACAGATGCCTAACTGGCCAAAGTCAATTGGAGTTAACCCATATTATGCGCCCAGTGGTGTAAATCTTGCGGATGTAAATAATGATGGAAATCTGGAAATCATTGTAGGTTCTACCAACAATCAGATTTACATCTGGGATTATCAGGGAAATGTATTGACTGGCTGGCCTGTGACGGTGGGTGGAATGGTGCAGGCAAAGGTAGCGGTCGGTGATATTGATAATAATGGTGATAAGGAAATTGTAATTGCCGCGCGCAATGGATATGTCTATATCTATAACCATGATGGAACGAGTTACCCAAACTGGCCCCAGAATGCAAACGGTGTTCTTGGTTTTATCGCACCGGTTCTTTTTGACCTTGACCAGGATGGAGACTTAGAAATCTTAATGGCACAGATGCAATCAGGACAGCCAGGCCATGTCTATGTCTGGCATCACAATGGAACAGTATATCAAGGCTGGCCCCAGAATACTGATTATCTTGCTGTTGCCTCAGTGGCAGTGGCAGATATAGATAATGACAGCCTTTTTGAAATCGTCTGTCTATCCTATCGTTCAGTATATGTCTGGGACCAGAATGGAAATACTGAACCAGGATGGCCCAAACTTAATGTTGCTGGTGGAATGAGTTATGCACAACCGGTCCTTGCTGATTTGGATAACGATGGAAACCTGGAAATACTACATTCATATTATACAAATGGTGTTGACTATGTTAACATCTATCACCATGACGGCACAAATTTTGCCAATTGGCCACAGACATTTCCTGGTCCACAAACCTATACAATGCCTGTGGTTGGTGATATTGATGGAGATGGAGATCTTGAAATCTTTGGCGGCGGGCACATTATCGGTGCGCCAAATCTATTAGCACGACATCATAACGGACCTCAGGTCAGTGGCTGGCCCGTAAATTGTGATATGCTGGAATGTTCACCGATTGTCTTTGATGTTGACAATGATAAATTCCGCGAGGTTCTCATTGCGGATAATTCAAATCCTGGAAATTTTTATGCATACGAAGGTAATGGTTCTCCTGTCGCTGACTGGCCTATTGCCACTACTGCTGCTGCCATAGTAAATAGCCCGGCAGTTGGTGATGTTGACCTTGATGGCGATATTGAGATCGCCCTTTTGACAAGTGATGGAACAGTTAATCTATGGACAATCTCTGACATTCCATATCATGGTTATTATACTGATTGGGGCACATATTATCATGACCAGTGGAATACAGGTTGGTTCCATCCTGAAGCACCACAGAATCTGATTGCAACAGGCATTGTTGACCATATAAATATAATCTGGCAGAAAAATAACGAATTAGATATTGCAGGATATAACCTCTACCGCAGTCAGACTTCAGGTGGGCCCTATACAAAGATCAATGCTACTTTGATTTCTGATACAACCTATGATGATTACACTGTTTCACCAGGTATTACATATTACTACTGTGCTACTGCCGAGATAAAGGCATTTACTGAATCACGTCTGAGCAACGAATCTTCTGCCCAGCTTGGAATTACTGAGCGAAACAGTTCAACATTTTCGTCCATATTAATCAAACCCAATCCGTTCACGAAGAACATCAGGATTGATGGAAATGGGAAGTTAGACATAAAAATCTTTGATGCGCAGGGAAGACTGATTGAGTCACTTCAGGGAAACAATATCATCACCTGGCAACCAAAAACCGAGCTAAAATCAGGCGTCTATTTTGTTGAAGTCAAAAGTAATAGCGAAAACAAAATACTGAAAGTAGTGAGGATTGAATAAAATTACAAGATACATCAGGGGAGAACCCCTGAAACCCCTATAAAGGCTCTGCCTGATGTTGTGCACTATCTTTAGCATACCGCCAAGCCTGATATGTATCTTGTCCATTTCTTTCCTAAAATGAAAGATTTCGTTATCAAGTATTGGAATTTTTCAAATTCCAATACTTTTAATTAATCAAGAGCAACAAAACCCTTGACAGGGTTGATAAGATAAATATAATTACACCATAATGTTTGTCCTTCACAGGTTAAGTCATTTTCAAGGAGCACATAAGTGACTCGCCGGGTATTTAGACCCGGTCGGGTCTATGGGAAAAAGGGAAATCTAAGAAACACCGCATTTAAATCAAAGATAATCCATCTCCATAATTCTAAATCCAAGATTCTAAATCCGAAACAGGTATGGAAAAATAGTTTAAAGGTTAGGGTTGGGATGCTGGTAAACCAGATTATTAACCCCAAACCAAATAACCAGTAGATGAGGAGGTTATATGCCCAATCCCTGGGATAAAATTGTAGGAACAAAAGAATATAACAAAAACTATGAAAGGCTCGTAAAGATTGCCCGAGAAAAAGGATATGTCTTCAATAAAAAGATAAGCCGGGTAAAAAAGGTGATAGGGTTGATGACAATGAATTATCTTGAATATGGGAGATACTATTGTCCCTGTAAACAGAGTGAGCCTTTGAATCTGGATAAAGATGTGCTCTGCCCCTGTCCAACAATTGATGATGAGGTTGAAAAAGATGGACATTGTTTTTGTGAATTATTTTTCAAAAAGGAGAAAAGATGAATGACTATGAAAAGATGTGGCAGGAATTAGGGCTTGATGTGGGATTACATAATGAAGTCCTGTCATATATTGATAAGACTTTTCAGAATACTGTGGGCAAGCAGAAAAATCGTCCCGAGACAATGAAGCATTTCGATAATGTCCTTCATGAATCACATGGTGGTCGGGTTGCAGAATTGCTCCAGGAAAAATCAAAGGGTAAAAAGATAGTGGGATTTTTCTGTATCTATGTGCCTGAAGAAATCATTATGGCATTGGATTTGGTTCCCATTGCACTCTGTGGTGGCACAAATTTCTCGGTTCCCTATGCAGAAAAGACCTTACCCAGGGATATCTGCCCTCTGGTGAAATCTACACTCGGTCTTGCATTCTCAAAAACCTGTCCTTATGCACCGATAAAAAGCCTTGCAGTTGGTGAGACAACCTGTGATGCAAAGAAAAAGGTATGGGATATCTTAGCCCAGAAAGTGAATTTCCACATAATGGAAGTGCCCCAGAAAAAGGATGTGATTGATGCCCATCTCTGGGATGATGAGGTCAGGGTATTTGCAGAGAAATTAGAAAAACTCGCTGAAAAGAAACTCAATTTCTCCACATTGAAAGAAAAGACAGAGATAATGAATAAAAAGAGAAAGGCATTGCAAAGACTTGCGGAATTGAGAAAAAGAGAACCAATACCAATCAGCGGACTTGATGCATTGATAGTTATGCAGGCAGCATTGAATGATGAACCAGTCCGTTTCACAAAAAAGGTTGAAGAATTGTGCGATGAACTTGAAGACAGGATAAAAAAGGGAATATCACCGTTCTCTGAAAAGGCAAAAAGGATTATGGTCTCGGGTTGCCCTTCAGTGATGGGAAATTGGAAGGTTCATTCTATAATAGAAACTTCTGGTGGTGCAGTTGTGGTTGATGAGACCTGCACAGGTGTGAAATATTTTAAAGACCTTGTTGATACAAATAAAAATGATTTAGAGGGTTTGTTGAGTGCAATTGCAGATAGGTATTTGAAAATTAACTGTTCCTGTTTCACACCGAATAATGACCGATTAGAAATGGCAAAGAATCTTGCAATAGAAGATAATGTAAAGGGTGTTGTCCAGTATATTTTACAGTATTGTCATACCTATAATATTGAGGCAATCAGGATTGAAGGAACACTCAAACAGGCAAATATCCCGAGTTTGAAGATTGTCACTGATTATTCAGAAGAAGATACTGCACAATTGCGCACAAGGGTTGAGGCATTTTTGGAGACACTAATATAAGGCAATTGGGAGCAATGGAAGGCACTTTGAGGCAGTTCTGGGGCGATTGGGGGCAAAAGACAAGGCAATTAAGGGCATAAAATGATAACCGCGGGGATTGACATCGGTTCAAGGACGATAAAGTTTGTAGCACTTGATGAAAATAGGATTATAGATTATTGCATTGTTGATACCACAGTTGAGCCATTGAAAAGGATTGAAGAGACATTGCAAAATAGAAAATTTGACCATCTTGTAGCAACTGGTTATGGTAGATACTTAATGCAGGAAAGATATAACTGTCCTGTCGTCACCGAGATTAAGGCGTATGCAAATGGTGCATATTTTATTTTTCCGAATTGCAGAACTGTCATTGATATTGGTGGTCAGGATACAAAGGTTATTAAAATAAAGAATGGCAATGTAGAGGATTTTGAGATGAATGACCGTTGTGCTGCAGGGACTGGCAAATTCCTGGAAGTGATGGCACAGACCCTTGGTTACCGGATAGAAGATTTCGGAATTGAAGCATTGAAAGGAACGAATTCCATTCCCATAAATTCAATGTGCACAGTCTTTGCTGAATCAGAGGTGATATCTTTGATTGCCCGGGGCGAAAATAAGAGAAATATTGCACTCAGTCTGCACCATTCAATCATCAATCGCATTATGACGATGGTGAGCAGGCTGAATCCAGAACAAGAGATAGTCTTTGCTGGTGGTGTGGCAAAGAATAAATGTATGGTTGAATTGTTAAAGAAGAAATTGGGCAGATTATCTGTTCCTGATGAACCCCAGATTGTGGGTGCCCTTGGTTCGGCTTTGATTGCCCAGCAAAATTTTAAGAATTTAGGTGTTTAGGCATTTAGGCATTTGTTATTTAAAGGGGGTTATATGGAAATCTATAGAAAAGACTATACAATAAAGGATGTCCAGGATGTGTATGATGGGCCCGGTGGTCTGCTCTGGGAAGCAGTAATGGGTGAGCAGATTCACTCAGGTGGCCCTGAGGCGACTGATGTCCTAGCAAAGAAACTGGGCTTGAAGCCCGGGATGGTCATTGCCGACCTTTGCAGTGCACTCGGTGCACCAGCAAGGCATCTTGCGAGTAAATACAATGTATATGTGAAGGGAGTTGATGCGACAAAGACAATGCTACAAAAGGCGATTGAAAGGACAAAGGCAGCGAAGTTGGATCATATGATTGAATACTATGAAGGGAATGTGATGGACCTGCCATTCAAATCAGGAACCGTTGATGTTGTATGGGGACAAGAAGCCTGGTGTTATGTGACGGACAAAGAGAGATTATTGCGCGAGTCATATCGGGTATTAAAACCAGGTGGCAAGATTGGATTTACTGACTGGATCATCACAGGTAAGATAACTCCCCAGGAACTTGAACCCCTTTATGATTCAATGGCATTTCCATATATGGAGTCGTTTGAAGGCTATCAGGAATTGATGAAGAAAGTCGGGTTCAAGGTTCTTGAGGCGGTTGATAATACCGAGGCATTCGCAAAGCATTTTGATCAGTATTATGAGATGGTTACGGTAAAAATGAAACCGGATATCTTGAAGAACTTTGGTACAGACCTATATAGTTTTGCTGAAAATCTGGTCACGATATGGCGCAAGGCTGCGCACGAGCACAAGGTCGGCAGTGGTATGTTCATAGGGCAGAAATAGAATAAAGGGTAGTCAATATACGTGGCGGGGAGAGGGAAGGGTGAGGGGTTAGCAAATTTTCAAAAAAAATAATTGCCAAATCCTGACCTGTCGCCAGGAGATGTTTACTGTAAATGGTGAGAGGCTGTGTCATAACCCCTGTAGCGGTCGGATTTATCCGACAAAATAATTAAGAAATAATAAAATTTGATGAAGTTTGATAAATCAAACCGCCACAAATTGACAAAATTTTGAATTGCGACACAGCCTCGTAAGTTTTTCCCAAAGGGATTGACCGCACTTGTGCGGTTATTTAACACTGCAAGCGGTGCCATTCCTACTATTTCAATGTTAGGGCTAACCTTTACACGATTTGAATATTGCAAAGTAAAAAATCTTGTTTATAATAAAATAAAACGAAAGATTTACAAATTAACAAGGGGGTATATTGGATTATCAATTGATAAAAAAGGCAGTGGTTGGGTTTGAAGAAAAGAAGGTTAAGGAGCTGGTAAAGGAATTCTTAGAAAAGGGCGTAGAGCCAAAGGATATCTTAGAACAAGGACTTGTTGCAGGAATGAAAGAGGTTGGTAGATTATTTGAAATCAAAGAATATTATGTGCCTGAGGTACTGCTTGCATCTGAGGCATTTTATGCAGGGTTTGAATTGGTCAGTCCACTCATTGCAAAGACCGAGACAACAAAAAAAGGCAGGATTGTGATCGGCGTTGTCCAGGGTGATATCCATGACATTGGCAAGAATATCGTAAAGGTAATGCTTGAGGCAAGTGGTTATGAGATTATAGATCTGGGTAAGGATGTACCAAATGAAAAATTTATTGAGACCGTTATAGAACAACAACCCCAGATTCTTGCCTTATCTTCTTTGATGACGACGACGATGATACAGATGGAGACCATAATCAATCTCCTGAATAGAAAGAAGTTGCGTAAGAATGTGAGGGTGATAGTTGGGGGTGCACCCCTGAATCAGGAATATGCCGATAAGATTGGTGCTGATGGCTATGCACAAGATGCAGCAGGTGCAGTGAGGCTGGTGCAGAAGATTCTAGGAGATAAAATGCTCATACCTTAACTCCAGGTTTATTATGGAGTTGATTCGTAAGAATTTTATAGAGGTTTATGAATAGAATTGAAGAAGTTATAAAAAGAAAGAGAAGATATGCAGTCTTTCCTATTGTCTGTGCTGACCATTGTGCTCTTATACTTAATAAGAATTTTAAAGAAGTTGCTACAAATGGAAAGATCCTTGCTGAGGCTCTTGAATACGGATATAGTCTCTATAGATACGATATGGTTTTGATCTTTTCTGACCCTTATGTTGAAGCAGAGGCAATGGGATGCGAAATAGAATATTCACCATATCCAAAACTATGTGGTAGAGGGTTAATTCGGAAGAATTTTATAAAAGGTTTATGGCTTAACTCCAGAGATAGAACAAAGGAGATAATCAGAGCAGCGAAAATACTGAAAAAAAATCTTGATGTCCCTGTTTTTGTCTCAATAAAGGGTCCATTTACACTTGGTTGTTTTCTTTATGGGACTGAAGATTTTCTCAAAATTATTTTGACCAATGAAACTATCGCGCAAAATGTAATTGATATTGCAACAAATTTTCAATTGGAATATATTAACAATCTTCTAAAAATTCCAGTTAATATATTTATCGGAGACCCACTTGCATCAGCAAGTGTGATATCACCACAAATATTCAAAAAATTTGCCTATCAGCCACTCAGAATATTGATAAAGCAAATAAAATCTTCAGGGATGATTTCAGGTATTCATATCTGTGGTGATACAGAACCAGTAATTGAGTTCCTGGATAATTCAGGGGCTGATATCTTGAGCATAGAAGATATCACATTAAAGACAAAGACATTGAAAATGGGTGGTGCTTCAACGATAACCCTGCTCAATGGTGATAAGATTAAGTTAAAGAAAGAGATTGAATCTGCCTTGAAGGAAAAATTTCTCATTCTATCAACTTCCTGCGATGTAGCAGTGAATACGCCGATTATAAATATAAAAACAATGGTTGAAATTTCAAGGCAATATGAAGACTGACAATTTATTATCCCTGTTGCAGAAAAAGGGAATATTCATTGATGCATCGTGTGGTGGTAAGGGAAGGTGTGGAAGGTGCAGGGTCTTGATAAAAGGCAAACCAAGACCACCTGATGAGATAGAAAGATTATTAATCCCTGAAAGTTTATTGAAAAAAGGTTATCGCCTTGCCTGCAGATATGAGACAAAGACAATCCCAGAAATAATCATTCCCAAATTTAAGGCGCCTGAAAAGACCAAAAATAAGAATACCGGCCTGGCAATTGACATCGGGACAACGATAATCAAGGGTGCCCTTGTTGACCTGAATAATGGAAAGATTATCAGAAGGGCAAAGGTTTTGAATCCCCAGCAATCCTGGGGTGGTGATGTCTTGACCAGGGTCGGTTTTGCAATCTCCGGAAGATATGGAGCGTTAAGAAAAGCACTTATGAAGGGAATAGAGGAGTTAAAATCGCACCTGGGTATTTCAAATTCAAAATTCACAACCGTTGTTGGAAATCCGGTGATGTCATCATTTTATCTTGGTGAATCAGTGAAGAATTTTGCCCATTATCCTTTTGAAGGGAATTTAAAAAAAGGTATTTATATAAAAAATCCACCGGGCTATGTATTTGGTTGTATTGGTGGGTTTGTTGGCGGTGATACAATTGCTGGAATCATTGCCAGTGGATTATTGTTGAATAAAAAATCAGGGCTTTATGTTGACCTGGGAACGAATGGCGAGATTGCACTCATAACCGACAAAAAAATCTATGCAGTATCAACTGCTGCTGGTCCGGCATTTGAAGGGGTAGGGCTCAGCTGTGGCAGTCTTGCCCGCTCAGGTGCGATTGAAAAGGTTGAATATAATAATAAAAAGTTTAAGGTCTATACAATTGAGAACAAACCACCGATTGGATTTTGTGCATCAGGATTTATTGATTTGCTGGCAATACTTCTAAAGAATAAATGGCTCACAGAATATGGGATGTTAAAAAGAAAGATTCTAATCAGTGGTTTTAAAATAGACCAGGTGGATATCAGAAAATTACAGCTCGCCATTGGCGCGATTCACACAGGGATAAAGTTTCTCCTTGATTATGCGGGCATCTGTTCTTCAAAGATAGCAACAGCAGTCATTACCGGAGAATTCGGTTCCCATCTAAATTTAGATTCTTTAAAAGAGATAGGAATCATCCCATCAGGCATAAAAAAGATCGTCCTTAAAAATGACCTGCCAATGATGGGGGCGATAGAATTCTTGATGAATAAAATAACACCAGATGATATAGAGATGATAAGAAAAAGGGCGACCCATCTTGAACTCGCAATGCAAAAAGATTTTCAAAAAAGATTTATCAATGGTTTGATTTTGAAACCATGGAACTGATTGGATATTCCTGCTCCTATATTCCAGTAGAAATCCTTTCCGCAACCGGATTGAAACCATATCGTTTACTACATGGTGAATTAAACCTTTCCCAGAAAGGAGAACAGATTGTTCGTGTTGATGCCTGCCCACTTGTTAAATCAAATCTCGGATTTATCATTGAAAATCAAAAAAAGTTTGCCTGTATCATTGGTTCTACAGGCTGTGATATGTCACGAAGGATGATTGAGGCAATAAGATTTATGACCGGTATTCCGGTCTACATATTTAACAATCCCCGGACCGATAATTTTGAAATCTTTAGCAATGAAATTGATATGCTGGTCAGAGAATTGGAACAATTCTTCCATCGCAGGTTTGACAAGGGTTTGATTCAACAGGAATGCGAAAGGGTTGAAAAGATAAGACAGAAATTGCGTCAGTTTGATGCCCGGCGCCGGGCAAATCCATCAGTATTATCAACAACAACTTTTCAAAAAATAATGACCAATTATCTTCAGGGGAATTTTTCAGATATAAAATCAGAAATCCCTGATGAAATGTCTTATAAACCGCGGGTCTATTTATTGGGCAGTCCTGTCTCCTATGAGTCAGGTCCAATAATTGAATTGATTGAAAAGAGATTGCGCATCTGTGGTGATTTTAATTGTAGTTTATCAAGGGCGATATATATAAAGGTTTTAGAAAAGACGATTGAGGGTCTAAAACAGGCATATTTCAAACAGGCACCCTGTATTTATAAAAGGCCGAATAAAGGATTTTATGAATGGGTGGATAAAGAGTTAAAAGAGACAAACAGCACAGGCATAATTGCCTTTGTCCTTGACTACTGTGATAACTTTGATTTTGAGATTGCCAAGATGGAGAAGAGATTTGCACTTCCGATTCTAAGATTGAAGAGTGATATTTCTTTACAGAATATTAGCCAGTTGAGGGTGAGGATTGATGCATTCATTGAAGTCCTCTCATCATATCGGGGTGGAATTGTATGAAGAAATCAAGGAAAATTCTTCCCAGAAAGATTGATTTGAATGCCTGGTCAAGGCAGTTTGAAGAAATTCCTATGGAAGTGATAAAAAAATATAGATACTATAATAATGATGAATGGGGAATCTATCTCTCACCAGCCGCAACATTTATGGTATATGGTTTAAGGGAACTGAAAAGGTTGAAATTTGACAATTCTTTTGAGGCATTGAGAATGTGGGGATTTGTTTTCAATGAAACAGAAAGACTTTTCAGGGCACATCAGGTCAATAAAAAGGTTATTGCGACAATGGGCGATTTGGGAACCGTTCCGGTACTGGTGCTTTCATTTCCTGATTGTGTTCCATTCTACCCTGAATGCCTCTGGTGGACACCGTTTTTTAAAGAATCTACTGAGTTGCTTGATACCGCAAGTAGATTAGGGCTTCCTGAAGCAACTTGTTTTTCACGGGTTGTAGTATCCGCATTCCATAAAAAATCATACTTTCCAAAGCCGGATATGATAATTGCATCAACCGGTGCTTCCTGTGATGATTATTCCTGTGTAATGCAAATTGTAGAAGATATGGGTTATGATGTGCACTGGATAGAAATCCCTTATAGAAGGTCATTAGAATTTTTGCTCAATAAACCAAAACCCCAGGATTTAGAAAAAACAGAAAAGGGATTGATATATCCAAAAAATTTGGAAGATTATTTGGTAAAAGAATATCAAAGAATCTGGCAGGCATTATTCAAATTGACCGGTGTTAATAATCCCCATCGTCTTGTTGAAACGATAAGAAAGGTTAACAGATTGCGAAGTCTTGTGGCGGAGATAAAAAAAATGAATGCAGATGCTGAGATTGCGCCATTACCAGCCCTGGAAATGATGACCATAGAATTTGGTAACTTATATGGCTATGCTGATTTTGATGAGTGGCTGGAGATAATTGAGATGATTTATAACCTGGTCAAAGAAAGGGTTGAAAAAGGGATAGGGGTTTTGAAAAAAGATGCAATTCCCATCGCCTGGGTGACACCGAGTGCTGATCCATACCTGTTGAATCTTGTTGAAGACCTTGGATGCAGGGTTGTAGAGACCGAATATGTAATAAATCAGAGTATGGTTCAAATTGAAGAAGATATTGAGCCGGTGCGTGCCCTGGCAAGGTCTTTTATCAATGCCTCACTCATTGGTTCTTCTGAGGAAAGGGTAAGAAATATAAAAGAAAAGATTGCAAAAAAAATTATAAAGGGTGTTTTAATAACAAATATGCTTGGTGCATCACACTGTGCAATGGAAACAAGGGTGATAGAAAAACTGCTTGATGGTGTTCCCACACTCTCCATTGATGTGCCTGCACCATTTGGCATTACCCAGCAGATAAAAACACGTATTGAGGCATTTGTGGAGACAATGAAATGAGTAAAATGCGAATATCTAAATTCGAAATTCGAAACGACCCCC
Organism: bacterium; assembly: GCA_049700315.1. Lineage (GTDB taxonomy): Bacteria > Hydrothermota > Tepidihabitantia > SM23-42 > JAOAFX01 > JAOAFX01. Next base: position 11,954 of record JBNAVN010000016.1, on the reverse strand, counting down.
AAATTTCAATAATCAATTTTTCAAACAAGAGATTATTTAGAACATTGGAATTTAGAATTTGTTTAGAATTTAGTATTTCGGATTTAGGACTTTATTTATGAAAGATATTTTAACTCCTCGTGAACGGTTTGGTATGCTTGTGATTGATGAAAAACCTGACCGCTGTCCGGTGATACCTTTGGTCACATCCCACGCTGCAACTGTAGCAGGTATAAAATTGAAAAGATATTATACCAGTGGTGAAAAGATGGCTAAGGCGCAGATAATTTCATATGAAATATACCAGCATGATGCAATATCAATATTTTCAGAGGTCGGCATAATTGCTGAGGCGATGGGCTCAGAATTTTATTATCCAGATAATGATTTGCCGGTATTAAAAAATCCTGCCTTGAAAAACAATCTCAATGACCGACTTATAATACCAAATCCAAAAAAGGAAGGTAGACTCCCTGTTTATCTTGAGGCAATAAAATATGCTTATAAAGCAATCGGTGATATTGTACCAATTCTTGCCTATGTGCCTGCACCATTTACAACTGGAATGCATCTATTACCGCCAGAAAAATTTTTGATTAATACATTGAAAAATCCTGATGAGATAAGAATAATTCTTGATGCTGTTCTTGAGGCAACGATAAGATTCTGCTTTGAGATAATAAATGCCGGTGCATTACCCATTATCGTTGACCCGCTTGCATCAGGGAGTGTGATAAGCCCGGCAGTCTATAAAGAGATTGCCCTGGTTTATGAACAGAGATTGATTGATTATCTTCATCGTTATGATTTTGATGTCATATTACACATCTGCGGTGATACAACAACAATAATTGACAATCTATTGTATACCAATGCAGATTTGCTCAGCCTCGACCGTGTAAATATGATGAAGGCAATGGAGAGGTTATCAAATAAAATGAGATTGATTGGCAATTTTGATACATCAGCACTTTTATTTTCAGAACCTGAAGAGGTTTCCATTGCAACCACAATTATGGTTGAACAGTTAAAGTTTGCCCGTAAGGGTTATATTGCCTCAACCGGATGTGAGGTGCCGATCAAGGCAAAAAGAGAAAATGTTGTATCATTTATAAAGGCAGCAAAGGAGAAAGGATGGTATTGGGTATAGATGTAGGTTCAATGTATACAAAGGGTGTACTCTTTGATGGAAAGGTCATAAAAAAATTGGTTATCAAGACTGCATTCAAACCAAGGCAGGCAATAAGTGAGATAAAAAGTCAACTCGGTGGATTTGATAAAATTGTTGCCACTGGTTATGGAAGAGAGCTGGTTGATGATGCTTATAAAGTTATCACCGAGGTATCAGCATTTGCCCGTGGCTCAACATATTTTAGCAATGCAATTCAAACAATAATTGATATTGGTGGACAGGATAGTAAGGTAATAAGAGTAAAAAATGGAAAGGTGGTGAAGTTTGTGATGAATGACCGCTGTGCTGCAGGCACAGGGAATTTCATTGAAAAAATTGCACAGTCATTGAATCTATCCCTTTCAGAATTTGGAGAAAAAGCATTGAAATCAGAAAAACCAGAAATAATTGATTCACTCTGTGTGGTGATGGCAGAGACCGAGATTTTGAGTCTGGTGCAGGAAGGTAAGAAACTTGAGGATATTATCTTCGGTGTTTGCGATTCTTTGATCCGCAGAATAAATGGTATTGCCGGGCAGGTAGGGATAGAAGAACCATTATTATTCTGTGGTGGTGGGGCATTGAATCCAGGATTGGTAAAGGCAATAAAGAGATATTATCCAGAGACCATAATCCCTGAGGACCCTCAATTTGTTGGTGCAATAGGTGCGGCAATGTTCGTTTGATTTTCTATAATAGAGTTAATTCGTACGAATCTTATATATTTTTGTTGACAATCTCATAAAATTCATTATAATTGCGTATGCCAAATAAAGTAGTTATTCACTATCTGGATCATCGGATTGAACGGGGCTATACCTCGGATTTCAAGGCTGATAAGCCATTATTCCACCTGGTCATTAAGGAAGGCGAAAAAGAAAAATCTGTACCTGTTAAGATTGCAAATCTCAAGGCAGTATTCTTTGTTAAGGAGTTAATGGGGAAATCACGAACCCGACCGGTGAAGAAAAAAACCTTTGAAGAAATTGAAAACAAAAAACTTATTGGCAGAAAGGTTAAGGTTGAGTTTGTTGATGGCGAAATACTCTATGGGTTGACAATGGGTTACTCACCCCAGCGCCAGGGTTTTTTCTTTACGCCAATTGACCCGGAAAGTAATAACGAAAGGATTTTTGCGGTACTTGCTGCAGTAAAAGACATTACCTTCCACGACTGAGGTCATAAAAATCTATTGATTTTATTTTGATTCTGATTATAATTTTTAGAATGGAGTTATTATGGATATCTTAAAGAAACTGAAAAAAGATAAAAAACCTGAGTCTGTTTTTGATACTTTGATTAAGAAGAAATCAGCCGATGAAGCAAGCACACAAAAACCTGAAGATATGGAGGTCAGGGCAATAACACCTGACAAGTCATTATCAGAACCACAATCAACCGTGGAAAAAAAGGAAACACCGCAAAAAAGAGAATTTCGAACCGAAGGTATGCATGAGTTTGATATTGATAGTCTTGGTGTGGACAGTGAAGCATCAGTAAAGATTGAGTATAAAGCCAAGATTATGACACTGATTGATGAAAATCGGTTTGATGAAGCAATTGAATTATTGAAGGAGCTAAAAGGGAAAACCCGGGGCACATTGTGAATGTTATTATTCCGGTGGCGGGTGAAGGTGTCAGACTCAAACCCCATACCCATTTTCTGCCCAAGTGTCTTCTGTATGTTGCAGGCAAACCAATACTTGCGCATATTCTTGATGGCATAAAATCTATAAAAACCAAACACATTGTAATCGTCCTTGGTTCCAAATCTGAAAAGATAATCCAATTTTGTAAAACCCAACCATTCAGTTTCAAGTTTGTTGTTCAAAATGAACGTTTGGGTCTGGGTCACGCTGTCTATATTGGCTCAAGAGGATTGAAAGGACCAACTCTTGTATTATTAGGTGACACAATAACTGATTTTGATTTCAGGAATTTCACCGGCAGAACAAATAAACTTGGGGTCAAAGAAGTTAATAACCCACAAAGATTTGGGATTATTGAAACTAAAGGCAAGAAAGTGGTCAGTGTTGTGGAAAAACCAGATAAACCTAAATCAAACCTTGCTATTGTTGGTGTTTATTATTTCAATGATGTTCAGAAAATTCATCAGGCAATGGCAACAGTGATAAAAAAGGGAATAAAAACTAAGAATGAATTTCAATTGACTGATGGTCTGGGATTGCTGATCAAAAAAGGTGAAATATTTGAAATTGCAAAAATAAAAAATTGGTTTGATTGTGGCACACCTGATGCCCTTATTGAAACCAATCAACATCTGCTGAAGAATAACCTCTATTTTCACAGGCGCAATAGCAGCAGAATCATTCCCCCGGTTTATATTCCTGATTCTGCCAGGATAATGGATTCAATTATTGGGCCAAATGTCTCGGTCGGTGAAGGTGTAACAATAAAGAATTCAATAATTCAGGATTCCATTATTAATAATAATGCATTCATTGAAAATGCAATTTTTTACAAATCAATCATTGGACAGAACGCACTGGTTCGGGGAAGTTTTAAGAAGTTGAATGTGGGCGATTTTTCAGTGATTGAATTTCCATAGAATGCTACTGATCAATTGCCACCTACTATTTACTACATACTACTTATTACTTACGACCAACTATCTCAATCCTCCCGAGATTCAAAATATGATCCAAGTTGGACTTGAATTAGCCTATGTTGAAAAATTTGACAGTGCTGAGGTATATTTTCAAAAGATAATTGAACAATATCCTGATAATCCTGCAGGTTATTTTTTCAAATCAGCACTTTTGCAATTAAGAATGATGGATGGTTGCCATTTCAATGAAGAAAAAGACTATTATGAGTTAATGAAACAAGTAAGAAAAATTTGTGAAAAGATTTTGGGTACCGAAGAAAATCTATGGGCTGAATTCTATCTTGGTTCAAGCTATGCATATCAGGCTGTATATGAAGGTTTAAAAAAGAATTATCTTGAGACTTTTAATTATGGTGTGAAAGGTGGCAGAATACTACAATCAATTATCAAGAAAGATTCTTTGTTTTATGATGCCTATTTAGGTGCTGGAACATATGAATATTTTTGGGCAAGGGCAAGCAGGTATCTACCATTTTTGAAACTGGCAGGGGGTGATGTCCCGGAAGCAATCAGAAAATTGAATATTGCTGCTGAGCATAGTCTTTACGCGGGTCCTACCGCAAGAAATTCTCTTGTTTTTATCTACGGTGAAGAAAAACAATATGAGATCGCAACCCAGATAATTGATAGCCTAATAAGTAATTATCCTGCATCCAGAACCTTTCACTGGAACAAGGCAGAATTGGAATTCAAAAGGAAAAACTACTCTGGCGCGCTTGAAAATTATCAATGGCTATTCGCCAATTATGTTGCCGATGAAAATTACTCAAATCTGGCTCAGTGTAAACTCTATATAGGAAAATGTTATTTGGAAATGGGCAAACGCCCGGAAGCAAAGATTGCCTTGAAAGAAGTTATTGGCTATAAAAAATTTCAGGAAAAATATCCCAAAATAAAAGAATACTGTCGCGAAGCATACTCCCTATTGAGCAGAATATTATAGACATGCTAAAGGTTCAGGCATCAATTCAGCATGGCGAAGGATGTATCCAACAAAGTGATTACCATTGATGTTTGGAATCTGTAATCTTTGTTTCATTCAGGGATATTGTCGTTGCGAATAAGGGTTCAATTGTGAATCATATATCAAGGAAAAAACTATTGTTTGTAACATACTACTGGCCCCCCTGCGGTGGGCCTGGCTCAATCAGACCGGTAAAATTTGCCAAATATCTGCCTGAATATGGTATTGAACCAATAATACTCACCTGTAAAAACATTGCATACCATTCCATTGACCAGGAACTTGGAAGGGATCTATCAGGCACGAGAATATATAGAAGCGAATCCTTTGACCCGGCACGGATACTTTATCTTTTGGGCATGCGTCTTTATAAACCAAAAAAGTGGCAGATGCCAATAAAAAAGACGCTTAACTTTCCAGACAATAAGACCGGCTGGATTCCATTTGCCTGTAATACTGGATTAAAGATTGATTTTGATTATATCTTTGTTACAGCACCACCATTCAGTGCGTTCATTGCTGGTTATTTACTGTCAAAGAAAACTGGCAAACCATTGATTGTTGATTTTCGTGATGCGTGGTTGGAATTTCCATTTCTCCCTTATAAAAACAGATTCCAAAAGACATTCGTTAGTTATTGGGAAAAGAAAGTTGCTCAGTCTGCCTCATTGATAATTGTTGTTAGCGATGGTATAAAAAGAACCCTGGTCAGCCGTTATCCTGAAATCACAGGAAGAATTTTTGTCATACCAAATGGATATGACCCAGCAGATTTTCCTGAAGTTACTCTGCCTGAAAATTTTACCATATCTTACCTTGGCACAATCCGAAAGGAAAGAAGTCCAGAAACCTTTCTTAGAGCAGTTCAGAGTTTTGTAAAAGAGAATAACATTACACCCAGAAAGATAGAGATAAAATTTATTGGACACATTACTAATGAATATCTTGAAACGATAAGAAAATATCCGTATGCAAGGATTTTGGGTCATCTCACATATCATACGGCATTGAAAGAGTTCTGCACTGCGCATTTAGCATTCATCACCACAACCGGCAGTGAATTCTTTTTCGCCAGCAGGCAGAATGAATACCTTGCCAGTGGGTTACCTATAATTTCCTGTGGAAAATCCGAGGGATTCTTCATTCTGAAGCAAGCCCGCGATAACGGTTATCCGGTCAAATTTTTTGATTATGATGATATCAATGGAATGAAAAATGAAATTTTCAATATATATATTTGTTATATGCATAATCAGATTAGAAAAACCCCACATCCATTCCCTGAATATACGCGACAGAATCTTACCCGCAAACTTTCTCAATTGATAGAAAAAATAATAAATTGAATTCTCTCATTCTCACATTCTGGTAATTATGAGAATGTGGGAATTAGTCTTTTTCTTAAATTATAAATTTAATATTTTGATTTTTTCTTTGATCTCTTTTGGGGTTAATTTTTTCTCTTCCAAAATAGTATGACGCCAGGGACGGATTTTTTTTGCATACATTATAATTTTTATAAAATCATCCGGGCAAATTTTTAAATAGGATATATGACACGGAAATCCGATATTTCTATACAATCTTTTTACTGCCTTTAAATGAGAATTCTTCTGGAGCGCCATTGTAAAGAGTGTAGCAATTCCCACCTGTTCACCGTGGAGTGTATTGCGACCAGGGAATAAATAGTCCATTGAATGGCTTATCTTATGTTCGCTACCACTGGCAGGTCTTGATGAACCCACAAGGCACATTGCCAGACCACTTTTTAGCAATCCATCACAGAGGCATTCAAGAAATTTTTTACTCTTGATATTTTTTATTCTCATTTTCAGCAATCTCTTTGCACCGATTTCAGATAGTTTCAAAATTCCTGGGTCAATATTCTCTTTTTTTCTTTTCTGTGCGAGCCTGCAATCAAATACAGCTGATAGATTAGAAACCAAATCACCCACACCCGCACGTAGATGTCTTATTGGTGCCTTTTTTATGATATTGTAATCTATGATTATACCATAAGGTGGATTTGTCAAATTGCTCACGGGAATGCCATTTTTATCGGTTATTACTGAGACCGGCGAAGATATGCCATCATTGGATAAAATCGTCGGAATGCTGATGAATCTCAAATCATTATTTCCTGCGGAAAGTTTTGCTACATCAAGAATCTTACCACCACCAAAACCGATGACCAGGTCAAATTTTTGCTTTTTGATTGTCTTCTCAATCAACTTTACAGTCTTTTCATCACTCTTATTTATAACTTTTTTTATAACTGATATATTTTTTGCCTTCAATGATTCAATGATTTTTCTACCCCCAATTTTATATGTCTTTTCATCACACAAAAAAAGAACCTTTTTGAAATGGACATTCTGTTCACTGAGGATTGTGTAAATATCATTTATAATACCCTGTCCTTGGACAATAAAAGCAGGCTTCTTCATTGATCAAGATTATTGATATTTTGAAATAAGTCAATATCTTGTTTATACGCGCTCACTCATTTTAACCCCTTTTTAATCAAAAAAAATTTATAATTCATTTTATCCAACTTCAATAAATTTTCAACAAGTTGTTTTTTTCACTAATTAACAGATTTTTTACCTCATAAGTATAAACTTCTTTGAAATCTTCTCATTGTTTTGTTTTAGAACTGCAAAATAAACTCCGCTGGCAAGGTTAGTGAGATTGAAAATCTTTGTATAATTTCCGGACGGACAATTCTTAAATTTTATTGATTTCCTCTTTGCACCACTCACATCATAGATTCCTATCTCTGCATCACCTGCATTTTGCAGGTTATATTCAACGGTTAAACGACCACAAGAAATATTCGGATGAATATTTATTTTCCAACCTGCATCGTGTATCCTGAATCCAGTATCATTCTCTTCTATTCCCACAACTTGCCCCCAAGCATGGCGAAGAACCTCGCACAAACTCATAGAAACGCGGGGATAGAGTGCATGCATTATTCTGCTCTTTTTATCAAATTGCAAATCTACATATGGATGTGTATCTATTATCGCATTTGTATCCGGCTCAAGCCACACATTATGCCAGGTCAAATCCTTATAGCAATAATGCACGCGCATTTCCATATCAGGCACATAAATAATGTGTGGTTTGTCATCACTATCCAGCGCAAGTCTAATCCTTACACCCACAGACCCAATACCGACGATAACATCCGTGTTCCATGTAGAACCATTCCACCAACTGTAGGTAGCCCCCCCTCCAATATAGGCAATATGGGGATACTGGTTAGAATCAAGTTCCAGGTCTGATACCACACCAGCAACACCCCCAAGATAGTTTGACCATTTCAATGTCCAGTTATTGAGACTATCGTAACTATAATACCTCAATGACATCCCACCACCACTATCCTCAGTCCTGATGAAGACAATATGGGGCTTATTATGTTTATCAAATTTTAAAGCCGGCGACCAGGTCTTCCGGCCATTGACGCCATCATACTCAACCACTGAAGTATCCCAGGATACACCATTGTAATGGGCATATTTTATATATTGGGGTTGAACCGAATCATGGCTCGCATAGGCAATCGCAGGCAGACCCAAAGTATCAATGGCGATTGAAGTGCCCATTACATACCAATCTGGGAAATGGTAATAGATGGTATCAATGATTGAAATTTGCCAATGCGCGCTATCCACTCTATATCCATAACAGAGCAATGTAATTGGAGGTGTGGAAACTCCCTTATAAAAACTCAAGTGCGGAATATTATTGAAATCATAGACAAGTGAATATCCGATACTACTACCACCAACCAGTTCCTTGTGCCATGCACCATTGATTCTTTGGGCATAAAAGAGCTTTTGAAACCCCGTGGAACAATATACAACACCGGGGTTGCCATTTGTATCAATCGCAAGAGAATTTATCGCTCCAAAGTCGCTGTAATAGGGAGGCCCGGAATCAATTGACTCATATTGCCAACTAACCTGCCCAAATCCAAGAACTGAGATAAATAATACTAAAATTATCATTTTTTTCATTTCTTGCTCCTTTCTATGAAGATGGCAAAGGCATTTTTATGTTTATCTTATGAGAATAAATTTTTCACTTATTTTTTCATAATCCTGTGTAAGGACAACAAAATAAATGCCACTGGGCAACCCTTCAATCTCTATTCTCTGTTTGTAATAACCCGGAGAAAGGTCTTCTATCCTGGTTTTCCATACACACGAGCCAATTGTATTGTAAACCGAAATTGTTGCACTGCCTCTCTTTGGCACCCCATAACTCATTATCAGATTGTTCCCGATAACAGCCGACAATTTTATACAAATACACTTAGGCAATAATTCTTCAGAGCCTGAAGTCTGTCCACCACCCGGTGGGTAGGAAATAATCTGACAGGTTGTTCGTGAAGGATAATATTGAATATAATCACTACTTAAATTATGGGGTCTGGTAACAGTAACATTCATAATTCCCTCAGTCTGCGGTGTAATACTAAAAATGACCTCGCCATTCCCATCAGTCTTTCCTATTTTGTAAATATCACCGGATTTATTCAAACAAACCTTCGCATAAGAAACAGGGGTATTTGTTGTTCCATCTTTTACTCGCACCCTGAAGTTTGTCTGTTGACCTACAGGAATTAGAGTGGGATGAGAAACAAGCAAATTACGGGGGATATTTGTCCAGATCTCAGTATGCGGAGAACCAAAGAGATTGTGGGAATAACAAACATATCTACAACCGCGAAAATATTGATGTTGTTCATACCATTCCATGTCTGAGAGAACTTTGGAATTTGCCTCGGCAACACCGAGTCGGGAAAGCGGATTCTCATCTGGTTGTTGGTCACCAGGTAAAGAAAATATATTTTCGTAGAAATTATGCTGAAGTGTATGGCTTGGGCCAACATCCGCATACCAGAATCTTCCTTCTCTTGTATTTCCCAGATAGGCACAAGCACCTTTAAATGAATAGGCATCAAGAAAGCCATCCGCAACACAGGTATCAGAAGCTGATTGATTGGTGTGAGCACAACTATCATAAGCACCATTCCAGCAACTTATTGAATAGCAGATAAAGTATTTGTTTTGATTGTTCAATTCCTGCAAACCCGCATCACCATTTGGATTGGCAAGATATGCCCAGACATAAGAAAAGGGATTGGTATTCTTTGATCTAAAGTGTTGTATATTACCATGGCAATCTACTGTAACTAACCCATAGCCCGTATTTATGTAGTCAATCGCTACTGAACCAGACTGGTCAACGCAATCTACATGGTTAATATGTGGTGGCATATGCTGATAGGCAAATCCTTTACCTACATCCCAATTAAAAACCCATAAAGCGGTTATCAGACTATCTGGTTGAAAACCCGGTGAGATTTCATAATTAAATGCTTTGTTTACCCAGTTTATAACTTCATCGTTGTTATACGCGGGAATCCTGCCAATAAAGACCTCAGGGTAACGGTCAGCACTGTCATGATGCAATTCACCCCAGACACCATCACCATCTACATCCCAGTTGCCCGTAAGGTCAGAGAAATACATATCACAGGGTATAGAGTCAGCTATTGGAATCGGGTCACCCGGGTTTTTATCAATGGATGTTGCATATCTCACAGGTAAAAAGTAATCATCACCACCAAGAATAAAATATGTTCCGCCAGCATTTTCATAGCAGTATTTGATGTAGTTGCGCACCTTCTCAGCATTATCAACGCCCTGAAAATAAGTATAGATTGTTTGGGGTGTAATCAGATATGTCTTTATCCCCTGGTCAGTCATCCAGTCAGCATAAGGCTGGAATGTGGACCAAAACTCCTGAGGGGCAATAATAATTGAAGGACCTACAGGATATGGGGCAAGGGAACCGAGTTGTTCTTCTTCAACAATCGCTGGCTTCTGATAATAAACAGAAATCTCGTTGTCATTTTCTACAACACTTCTTAATGCAACATCATAAACCGCCTGCTCATATTTACCACGCACCCTTGCACGCACCTCTGGAAGATTATTTAGACCAAAAACAAATTCAAATCCAATTGGTCTTACTAAATATAATCTCTTTGTTTTCGGGCGATACTGGAGCGGCTTCACTTCTACAGTCATAATCCTTGCCCCATCCATAACTCCTTCGCCAACAATTCTTATAAACCCACCAGGAAAGAGATGGTCAGAATTGTAAATCAATGTATCAGGTGGAACCCAGGGAACGGTCTCACCAATAACCCGGGGTGGTTGTGCAGGATATATGTAGTATTCGCCAGGAATCTGAACAAACTGAAACTGAGAGACAGTCATAGATTCTGCCTTCGCATTCGGCGGAATTATATAGTTAAGATAGACTGCCGGCAACTCAGGTGTGCCGGGTTCACCACGAAGGCTAAACTTTGGTGCCTTTATCCGGTCAAAACCATTCTCTTTATAAAAAGAGAACTCAGTGGGAGAGTAATCAAGCGTATACCCCCCCACAAAAGAATGACCAGGGCAATGATTAGAAGCATCAATCTATTGACCTTCATCTTAACCTCCTTATCCACATGCCTTCGCCGTCTTATGATAGATTATAATTAAAATTTTCCATTTGTCAATATACATCTGAGGCTTCATCTTTGAAGAATGAATTTTCAATTTTTTTCCGCTGAAGTGCTAAAAAATGGCATCTATTAAAAATTTATCTTGGGGGTAGACTTCTCCTATCCTATGTGTATAATAACGCACATAGTATTTTGGGGGGATACAATTGGAGCATTGAATTGAAATCAGGAGGTATCAAAGCGAATTTGAATACGTTTGTTAATAAGCTGTTCAAATTCGCCTGGCTGAAAGAAGAAATATCTTAATTCTTCCAAAAGCCGCTGGGCAATCTCAGAAATACTGCCCAAGGCCTTCCTGATTTCCTTACTCAACAGATTACCTTTCTCAATCAATTGATTGAGAATATGGGCAATCTGAATGAGCAAATAAATACATTTCATACCATTATAATCCTTAATGTAAAGATGCTCCAAATTGTATCCCCCATTCTTTTGAATATTAAAACCCTCATTCTCTTCTTTCCATCTTAAACGACCTCCTTGATTGGCAATAAACATACAATTTTCCTTGTTAATCGGTAGATTGGTAATCCAGAGCCAACGCGTTACCTCCTTCTCACCGGGAGTAATAAAAAAGTTGTGTATAAGGGACTTGAAAAATAAAATTTAAATA
>JBNAVN010000015.1:0-45536 GCA_049700315.1 bacterium | reverse complement strand
TGACAATGGTGTTAAAATGGCTATACTCATACACAACTTCTAATGGAAGTGCCTAACAACTTTTTTCAAAACTGTCTGATTGCTAAAATGAATGCACACAAAATAGACCCCGGCAGGTAATTGTTGGCCAGCCTTATCATCACCAAACCAAACAACTTGATTAATTGATGATTGGTGAATAGTTAAATGGTTGAATGATTTGACTAATCTTCCTGTCACATCATAAATACTGACTCCTTTTACCTTGGAATAACCCCTGTCTAAAATTGATCACTTGACATTTCAGAAGATATGAATATAATATCTCTGTTATGGAGATATTTTATGAAAAAATTGTCTCTATAAAGGAGATAATATGGATAGCATAATGGTAAAAGATTATCTTGTGGAATGGATAAAAAAAGATCTGCCCGACTTAATTGGACGGAATTTAAAAGTTGTGCAGACCAACCGTATCGTCTCAATTTACGGACCAAGACGTGCTGGAAAAACATTCTATTTTTACCAGATGATTAAGGAGAAGAAAGATAAATCTCTATATCTGAATTTTGAGGATACAAGATTGTTGGATGTGAAATTCAAAGATTTGCGAGACCTGATAAGAATGTATATTGAACTGAAGGGCAATGCCCCAGAGAGTTTATTCTTGGATGAGGTGCAAAATCTTCAGTTCTGGGAAAAAGGAGTGCGTGAAATCTTTGATACTCAAAAATATAACATATATATTACCGGTTCGTCATCAAAACTGTTGAGCAGGGAGATAGCAACTGCTTTAAGAGGTAGAACATTCTCTTATCTTCTGCTACCTTTCAGTTTTGATGAATACTTAAAGGCAAAAGCGGTAAGCACAAAGTTATTATCTAAGGATGATGAGGCAGTTATAAGAAATCACCTTGTTGATTATCTTGAATATGGAGGTTTTCCTGAAATTCTTTTTGCGGGTGAAAAAGAGCGAATTCTGAAAGAGTATTACGATTTGCTGCTGTTCCGTGATGTAATAGAGCGACACAATTTAAAGAGCATTTCCCTTGCAAAGTTCTTACTTGCCCTTTTTATACAGAATTATACTAAAGAAATTAGCATCAACAAAATTGTCAATTTCTTCAAATCCCAGGGAAAGAAATTCGGCAAAAACACAATTTATGATTATGTTGATAAAATTACTGATTCGGTGACTATTTTTCTTATCCCACGATATTCAAAGAAGGTTTATCTGCGGGAAAGTTGGCCAAAGAAAATATATCTATGTGACACAGGTTTTGCACGTCTTGTAAAATTTTCTGAGGACCGCGGGAAATTGATGGAGAATTGTGTCTTTTTGCACTTGCTCAGGAGAATTAATGACAGACCATTGTTAGAAATCTATTACTACAAAGATCCTTATGGGAAAGAAGTTGATTTTGTGTTAAAGGAAAGGGAACAGATAAATTCATTGATACAGGTATGCTGTGATATTGAGCAGATGGATGTGCCGGAAAGGGAGGTAAAATCATTAATTTCTGCGGGTGTGGAATTGAAATGTAAAGACCTACAGTTAATCACCTGGGATTATGAAGGAAAGAAAAAATACTCGGTGGGAACAAAGGACAAAGAAATCAAGTTTATACCATTATGGAAATGGTTGTTAGAGTATTGAATAGAGGCAGGATTCCAGCGTCGGTGGTATCAACTTTCCGGCAGAGGACAGATAAAATATTTTTGAGCGCATCTTTCATCAAAATCAGATCTTACCAAAAGAAGATTATAATTCTTGCTGAAATAAATGGTTCCCTTACCCTGAAATAAATTCAGGGCAGGCTCTTTATCCTCTCCCCGCAGAGCGGGGAGAGGAATAGACGAGGGAATACTTGGATTGTGAGTGAGTTATATATAATGCCGATGTTCTTAAACCAAATGAATAAGATTATTTTCTTTGATTTAAGCGACCAATTGACATCGTTCCCATTCTTAGTATAGTTCAATACAGGATGGGGCAATTATACTGGCAATAGAAATTAATGCTGATAACAAAGATTGCAGAATTGTCTTCAGGAAACAATTAATAGAGTATTAGAATTTGAAAAATGCTAATACTGGATAGTGAAATATTTCATTAGTTTTCGCCTCATGTATTTTGTGTCTGTGTTATAATGTTAAGCGATGAATAAGACATTAAAACGCTGCACCAAAGGATGATTTCTATGCGAAAATGGTACGTGATGGATTGATGAGTCGTGAAGACGCATTAAAAAGACTGAAAATAGAGAATGAAATCCATCCTGAAATTATAGATGAAATTATCAAACAAATGGGTTTATCATCGGCGCTACGCCACAAACAAATATTTAATCAATGATTGTTTTGAGTTTCAATATCTCTCCCCATGCACCAACTTTTTTACCAATGATTACCATAACACCCAGGATTTCAGAAATCGTGCTGGCAAACTGAAGTGCGGGTTCTACATCTTCTTCAGTCTTTACCATATTACATATCGCTGTTGCGGCAGCGTCAGCAAAACTACCAGAGTGTGCCAGAATTGTTACCGCATCTGCATTGCCAAAACTCAATGAATGACCTATTGTGCCAGAAGAGGTGGCAATCGCAATACCTTCAGGATATGGTCCGAGTTCAATACCGATTTTCATTGATAAAGGAGAATCACCCGCATATATTGCAACCGTAAGTGGCTCTTTGTTGATCAAAAAATTATCTCCCCCATTTTCAACAATGACCTCATCAGAAGATTGAGCAAGATACTTACACATCCTTTCGCTGATTGCACCCGCAATTCCTGCCATTGGTCCAACACCCATTTTTTCTGAGGCAACTGCCATTTCTTTGATTATCTCTGGTGCAGAATCCATAATGGCAATCGGCTTTAGCGCTGTCAAAAAATCTGCATCTGTCTCAATATAAGATTTGATCTGTGCACGTAGTTCAGAAAGTTTGTTATCAGCCTGAATACTTAAATCTTTTTCTGCCAATATAAATAGGTCGGTTTCCTCTTGCTGAACTATGAATCGTATGAATCTATCGCTATTACAGACATTCCGATAAATCCGCGGTATATATAGATCCGTTTTCATTGTATCAATTTTAACCTTATTGCATTGTACGGACAGACCTTAAGACACTCTTCGCAGCCAATGCATTTTTCAGGTTCAAATTTTAGTTTCATTTCTGTTGGTCTAATAGAAAATGCATGAGTCGGACAGATGCTTGCACAAATACCACACATTATACAATCATTTCTCAACCACTGTATATCCCTGGTCAATGGCTCAGTCCTGACGCCTATTTCTTTCAAGTATTTAAGACTCTTATTGAGATTATCTTCCGTGCCGGTGAGTTCTAACAATAATAGCCCTTCACCGCCATCAATTGCGACACTCGCCTTTAAAATATTGAAAACGATATCATAATTCTTCACCAATTCATAGGTAATTGGTTTTTCAACCAGATTTTCAGGAAAATGTAGCACGACTTTTTTTGAAACCTGCATTTTTTCCTCCTCTTAATATTTAAGCATCTGAACCTGAATACTATGAACAAGATGATTCACATCCACAAACCAGGTTCTCAAATTCTACCTATACCTTCCCCTGAATGGCTTGAATTTTGCGCCTGATTCCTTACCTGGCAATCTCTCAACTGGTTGGGTTAGATAGAATTTGCCTTTTTGTATCCATCTTTTCAAAATTTGTGCAATTTCCTTTGCCTTGGGATAACTGGAAATAGGAAAGGTTGGAACTGTCTTGTTGCCAATACGAATTTTGCCGGATTTCAATGAGGCATAATCTATTTCGCCAATAATTTTGCCTGTAAGATTGGGATAATCATATGAATAATCAACAATCGGCGCAACAATGCCTTTGTCCGTAATACAGGTTGCCTGCAAAATTCCTTCATCTAATATTGGTATTGGAATCCCGATGCCAACAGTAAGACTCGCCCCATAACCAATTATTGATGTACCCCTGAGCCATTCAGGCTTCATCTGCTTCAAATCACCGACAGCCGCAATTGTTCCTGACCCTCCCACTGGCACACCATTTTTGTTTCTTGGAACGGTTGGGTCATGCTGTGTGCCGTGCCAGGCAATGTATCCAATTCCACCACCCAAAAATATCCGTGTGCCTATGCCAATGGTCCTGTATTCAGGATCATTCAACAGTGGAGATAATTGTCCTGCTGAGCAATAGTTTGCATTGCCGAGGTTCGGTTTCAAGATTCCAAGATAAGTATGGATTCTTTCTTTCCCGGTATTCACTGCAACATTGTAATTCTGATAACAGTTTCGGGGATTGAAAAGAAAGGCATTGTTTATTTGCTTGATCGTGAATTCGCCTTTCAATTCCTTTCTCGGATAACAGTCTGTTCCATAGGAGAATGCCTTTATTCTAATTTTTTTGCCGGCGACAAGATCTTCAATCAAATGACCACCACCATATTTGAATCTTCCTGGATATTGAGTATTTGCCGGGTCGTAATCTGGTATCTGGGTTGCTCCTATGTACAGGTCAACCGCAGCAATGCCACAGAATACTTCAATGTCGTTTAACCATGCCTTAGTTATTCTCATTCTTGGTTTTGTATGTCCAAGATTGACAAAAGCACCGGATGAACACATAGGTCCGAATGTACCAGTCGTAACGACATCTACTTCTTTCGTAACTTTTCTCAGTCCCTTTTCTTTTACTACATCAATGATCTCTTCGGCAGTGAATACCACTGCCTTGCCTTTTTTTATTTTGTCATTTATCTCATCAATGGTTTTTTGCATTATACCCCCTTTCAATCAATTGAAATTATGAAGTTACGAGGTTCAGAAGGTGCGATTTCTCTTCATAAGTTAAGATCTTCTTTACCCATTAACTTCTATTCTTTTCCGGGGGATGAGTGGATAAACAAAAAACCTCCCCGAATTTGGGAAGGTTTGTTATTGGAGTTCAACACCCATCTCTCCCTATTCGGGTGGGAATTGGCACCCGCCCTGGGCGGGTTGCCGAGGCGTCACAGGGCCCGTCCCTCAGCCTCTCTTGATGAGCTTAAATTTTCAAAGAACTATCAAATACGAGAATATTATATTCAAATCTTAGCCAATGTCAATAGACCGATTCAAATCAAAAATAATCTTATCCGCCGTACAACGTGGCGGAATTGTTTAGTCAAAATAGATTATCTTTCCCCAAATATATATTCCATATAAAATTCTATTTTGATGAAAGGCGAGATAATACCTATCATCATTTTTTTCGGGCAATGATACCAATGGAAAGCACAGTATATAAGAAAAATCTTTTCTGTCTTAACAGGTCCTGCAGTTTATAAAATTTTCTGGTGATCTCACCAAAATACCCAGGATACATTGGCAACGAAATTTTGAAATGCAAAAGAATTTCGCGCAAGATTTTGTAAATTATCCCGGGCCTTGACCAATCACCATAATAGTATATCGGTTCTAAATTATGTCTCTTTAATAAGTTACCAAGCGAATCAACTGTAAACTGCCTTTCCCAGCCCGCAAACCATAATTTTAATAACATCAAAATATTTTTTATCAATGTGTATATATGGTATGTCTGTGGTACATCAACAATCAGAAGTCCTCCCTTTTTTAAAATCCGGTGATTTTCTTTCAATAACAGGATAGGATTGTGGAAATGCTCAAGTAATCCCTGATGGAAAACAATATCAAATGTCTCATCCATAAATGGTGTGGTTATCGCATCCGCCATTACAAGATTTACTGAGGCATCATTTTCTTTGTGCAGATAATGTCGGGCAAGTTCCAAACTTTTCCTTGAATAATCAAGTAACCAGACATCCGCACCAAGCCGAGCCAGTTTTATGCCATCCCTGCCAGTGCCTGCACCAGTTTCCAGCACCTTCTTATGTTTTGGATTTACAAATTTCTTTAGTTCCTGAACAATATTTGTTACCGGAGGATATATTGCTTCAGGTTGTTTCTGGGCCCAGAATCGGTCCCATAGATTACGTGAATCTTCCATATCTGATTATACAGATATTTATTATCTGGTCAACTGGATTTTACTGACTACTGATTACTTTTTCATAAAAGGCTTATATGTATTATAGCAATGCCTGATAAATCAGGCAACTACATTTTTGGGAAAAACTTATCACTTACATGCGATATGATTTGGGAACTCGGTTTTATTTGACGACCCACGATAATCGCCCAACGATTCGCATTTCGCAACCGCTCAACTCTAAACGCTTTTATGAAAAATGCTCACTTGACAGCCCTTTTTTTTTGAATATCATTGAAGTTCTGGAGGCCTTAATGGACGATAAGAAATTAGAAAGGATTTTACTTTATGTTATTTTAGTATTTGCAGGTATTGTCTATTTTTATACGGTCGCACCAACCCTGTCTTTCTGGGACTGCGGAGAATTTATTGCCTCAGCATATACCCTGGCAGTTCCCCATCCACCTGGTACGCCTTTTTATGTTATCCTGGGCAGGGTCTGGTTGATGGTTATTGGTTTGTTTGCCAGTATTTTGCCAATTTCAAAAGAAGTTGCCTGGCATATGAACTTGATTGCGATCACATTCACGCTTTCTTCTGCAGTTATCTTTTATCGCCTTATTTTAAGAATATTCAGGCTGTGGTCAAAAGATGAAAATCGTCTAACCCAGATTTTGGTCGCATTTGGCACGACCCTGATGGTTTGTTTCTTCTATACGGTCTGGGACAATGCAATTGAAACTGAAGTATATACTGCAGCAACCTTTGTTTTCTTGCTTATTAACTACCTTGTATTGTCGTGGTATGAATCAGTGAAGAATGGTCAGCCAAAAAACAATTTCCTATTGTTTTCTTTTTATCTGATATTTCTATCTTCAGGCATTCATCTTACTCCATTTTTGATATTCATTCCTACCTATGTTTTTATCTTTGTGATAGAACGCAGGTATTTGCAGGATTGGCTACTGATTTTGCTTGGAATTTTCCAGATCATTTTTTTTCTATTACTCTTCATTTTTCCGGAAAATCTATATACACTCGGGATTATTTTGCTTGCCGTAATTCTCCTTGCCGGAATTGCCCTTCCTTTGAATAATCCCAAGAAATACACTCACTGGTTATTTTTCTGGTCGGGCATAGTACTGGTGATAGTTGGTATTTCTACAGAATTGTATCTACCAATAAGGTCCAAACGTATTACTGAGTTGTATAAAGATAAGGCTGCGCAGGAAAGGTATTTGAAAGGAGAAAACATTGCTCCAAGGATAAATGAATGTGAGCCAGGAGCAAATTTCAAGGCATTTGATGACGCCCTGCACAGGCGTCAATACGGACCACAATATATGCTGCCCCGTAAGACCCAGGAAAAGACCGGATACAGTGTGATTGAAGGATATTTCTGGCAGATGGCATTGTTTGTAAGATATCTTTCCTGGCAGATTGCACCTGAAGATACAAACAGGTTTTTGCGTGGCATACTGCTGACTCTTTTCTATGGTGCTGGAATATGGGGAATATTTGAACTATTTCGCAGAGAAAGAAAACTATTTCTCTTTTTGATGCTAATTATTTTTATGCTTTCATTTGCAATGATGGGTTACCTGAATCTGAAATTTTCACCGAGTGATGCAAATCCAAAACATCAGGAAAGAGAGGTCAGGGAGCGTGATTATTTCTTCCACACTACATACGTATACTTTGGTATGCTCGTTGGTATGGGTTTTTATGCCTTTGTCCAGTGGGCAAAAAAAGAAAGCAAGAATAATCGTTTTGTTGGGGTTGGTTCGTATGCCGGAATTATTGTTTTTGGCGTTGTGCCTTTTTTCACAAATCTGCATTTAAATAATCGGTACGGGAATTACATTCCGAAAGATTATGGCATAAATATGCTTATGTCCTGTGATAAAAATGGCATTATTTTTACCAATGGTGATAATGATACATTCCCATTATGGTTTGCCCAGGAAGTCCTTGGCTATAGAAGGGATGTGATTGTAGCAAATCTTTCTCTTATCAATACTGACTGGTACATCAGACATCTAAAATACTGGGGTGCACCGATTTCCTTCAGCGAATGGGTAATAAACAAATTGACTCCACAAATGACTGCGGATAGAAGAATAATCTATGTGAAAGATATAATGATAAGGCATATTATTGCGGTCAATGCTGGTATTGAACTTAAGGAAAAAGACTATTTCATACCCCTTAATGAATTTTCCAATAAATATGTTAAAGGTTATAAAGAGAAAAGACCTATCTATTTTGCATCAACAGTTTCTCCCGACAATTATGCAGGAATGGATACCTATTTGAGGCTTGAAGGACTTGTTTACCGGGTAACAGGTGATAGCATTGAGACACCTTATAATATTGATGTGGAAAAAACCAAAGATTTTTTCTATGATAAATTTCGCTACACCGGTGTATTTGAGCCAGATAAGCAACAGTTTCTCTCCCGGGTGCTCAAAGATTTTGAAAAACGTAAAAAGGATGGTGAATTCTTTGATTTCAAGGTTGTGAAAGATGAAAATACTGAGAGGTTATATGCCAATTATGCAGGCGGACTTTTCCAGTTGGGATTAACGCTTCAGGCAAGGGGAGATATTGAAGGAACTATAAATGCCTGGCGTTTTGCGCTAATGTTTGAACCGACACAAAGATTTGCCTTTATCTTCAATCTTAGTCTGCTTTATGCCCAGATGGGTATGTTTGATTCTACAGATGCCCTGCTTTCTCAGGTCAAAACTGATGACCCGCAGTTGTTGATAAAAATTGGTATGGTCTATCGTTCAATGGAAAGATTTGATAAGGCAATTGAATGTTTTCAAAAGATTGTCACAGCACAACCACGAAATGCTCAGGGTTATATGGCACTTCTGGCAACCTATCTTGATATGAATGATACTGTCTCTGCAAAAAAAATCATCCGTCAATGGCTTATGGTCAATCCTTCAGACACAAGTGCCTTGCACATGTTGAAGGAATTGGGAGGTTAAAAATGGCAAAGGCCGTGGTTTTGTACTCTGGAGGGCTTGATTCAACTCTGGCACTTGAATTAGTAAAAGAATGGGGAATAAAGGTTTATCCACTCCATATCAGCCATCTTTTTTTGCCTTCAAAGTCACTGCCGAAAACTCCCAAATTGAAAACCGTTGAAGTAACAAAAGAATTGATTGAGATAATCCGCTCCCCACGGTACGGATTTGGTGAGCATCTTAACCCTTGTGTTGACTGCCGAATATTGATGCTCAAAAAGGCAAAAGAATATATGAAAGAAATCAAGGCAGATTTTGTGGTTACCGGCGAGGTGCTTGATCAGAGACCATTTTCTCAGCGAATGGAAATGATTATCTCAATCGAAAAAAAGGCTGAACTTGAGGGACTTGTAGTAAGACCTTTGAGCGGAGGATTGTTGCCGGAAACCATTCCGGAAAAAAAGGGCTGGATAAAAAGGGAGAATTTGCTTAAATTTAAAGGTCGGTCAAGACGTCCAGCACTGACACTTGCCCAGGAAAAAAATATCACCGAGTTTTTTACACCCAGCGGTGGCTGTTTGCTGACCGACCCTGGATTTTCCCGTCGACTTGCTGATTTGATGAGATATCAGGAAGAAATGACTGAGAATGACATTGCACTATTAAGGGTTGGTCGGCATTTTAGGTTGAATGACGAAACAAAATTGGTTGTGGGCAGAGAAGAAGAAGAGAACGCAGTGATTGAAAAACTCATGCCTGCAGGCGCATATCTTTTATATGTTCCAGATACCGGGAGTCCGAATGGTCTGCTTATAGGAGATAAAGCATTCCTCAATATTTCAGCACAGATCATTGCTCGTTACAGCGACAAAAAAGATGAATCCCGGGTAGAGGTCTGGTACAAGATAAAGAAAAAAACCGGCAAAATTACAGTTATCCCAATAAAAAACGAAGAATTAAACAGATACCGCATTGGATAGAATGCAAAAACTCTGGGCACCCTGGCGAATGGAATATATAAGAAATCCCCATCAAGAGTGTTTTCTCTGTTCAGCATTAAAACATAAAGATATTGAAGAGGTTTATATCCTTGAGAAGGAAAGAACAGGATTCGTTATTATGAACCGGTATCCCTATAATAACGGACACTTATTGATTGCACCGATAAGGCACATTGGTCTGATTGAGGCGCTCAATGATGAGGAAATACTTTCAATGCATCGGCTATTAAGCCGGGCAATAACCGCAATAAACCAAACGATGCATCCTGATGGTTTTAATGTCGGGATAAATCAGGGAAGAATTGCAGGTGCTGGACTTGCTGACCATTTACACTATCATCTTGTTCCGAGGTGGCAGGGTGATACAAATTTTATGCCAGTCTTAACCGATACAAAAATCATCTCTGAGGCACTAGAAAAAACATACAAACAAATCAAGTACGGTCTTAAGAAACTGGATAATCCTTAGTTTGGTTGAATGGTTAAATGGTTAGATGGTTGAATGGAGATCGTGTATCAATTTTACTGCAAAGAATGTGATGAATATTTTTGAGAGAGAGCTGAAGAAAGTTCTTATTATAGTTGTAATGGTCATTGCAGGCATTGTATATCTCTTTACAGTTGCACCAACTCTATCTTTCTGGGATTGCGGAGAATTCATTACCTCCGCCTATACCCTGGCAATTCCCCATCCACCAGGCACGCCATTCTATGTAATCCTTGGCAGGGTCTGGTTAATTATTCTTGGCATTGTTTCCAGTATTTTACCGATCTCAAAAGAAATTGCCTGGCATATGAACCTTCTGGCAATATTTTTCTCCCTGGGGTCAATATTTTTAATCTATAAAATCACCCTGAAAATCCTGGCCTTGAGCAAAACCGGCCTAAGCAACAAAGGAATCTGGTCAGCATTCATTGGAACAATGGGTATTCCATTCTATTTTTCAATCTGGTGGAATGCAGTTGAGACTGAGGTCTATGCACCAGCCAGTTTTGTCTTTGTTCTGATAAATTATCTGGTGGTACTCTGGTATGAGGGGATAAAAAAGGGGCAACCGAAAAATTACTATTTACTACTGAGTTTTTATCTTATTTTCCTTGCTACAGGCATTCACCTCGTTCCTTTTTTGAGTCTTATTCCCATCTATATCTTTGTATATCTTGCCAAACCAAATTTCCTGAAAGACCGAATGTTTTTGTTGATTGGAATCTTTCAAATAGTAATTTTTGCCTATATGTTTTTGTTGCCTGATAGCCTTCTTAAGCCTGCTTTGGTTTTGTTAGTTCTTACGATTATCTCTGGAGTAGTATTATCTTTCAGTAGGTTAACCACTGTTTATAATCGGATATTCTTCTGGGCAGGAGTTTTTCTTGTGTTTGCAGGATTGAGCTCTGAATTATATTTACCATTAAGATCTAAGAAGCTTACTGAGCTGTACAAAGATGAAAAAGCAACTGAACAGTATCTCAAGGGCAAGAATATTGCACCGCGTATCAATATGAACGAACCAGGAACATCCCTTTCGTCATTTTTTGGGGTCCTACACCGTTCACAATATGGTGTGCAGAAGATTATACCCAGACAGACCCAGGCACAGGGAGCGAATTTAATTCAGGGAGTTTTTTATCAAGTCGCCTTATTCATTCGTTATCTTTCCCAGCAAATTGCCCCAGAATATTTGAATGGCTTTTTAAGGATTCTTCTCCTCTTAGTTTTTTATGTTTTGATTATCAATGGATTGCTTGAACTATACAGGAGAGAACATTGGCTCTTTGTTCTACTGATTCTGATCATCTTTTTTGTGTCCATTGGGGTTGTGGGTTATCTTAATTTGAAATTTTCACCGTCTGATTCAAATCCTGCACACCAGCCAAGGGAAGTAAGGGAACGTGATTATTTCTTCCATACGAGTTTTTTATACATCGGTTTGTTGATTGCATTCGGACTCTTAGGATTTTTTGAACATCTAAAAAGAAATGGCATTCTAACAATCCTTATTACCAGCACCACCGTATATTCAATTGTCCCAGTTTTTTTCAACTTTTCTCTAATTAGTCGCTACAAAAATTTCATTCCCCGGGATTATGGCTACAACCTTCTGGTTTCCTGTGCACCCAATGCAATTATTTTTACCAATGGTGATAATGATACATTTCCTCTATGGTTTGTTCAGGAAGTTCTGGGCATCAGGCGTGATGTGATTGTAGCAAACCTTTCGCTTATCAATACTGATTGGTATATACGGCATTTGAAACACTGGGGTGTGCCTGTTAGTTTTGATTACGCAACAATAGAAAAATTGTGTAATCAGGGTTATTTCGTGACACCGGACAGGCGTGTGATGTTCGTCAAAGATATTATGATTCGCGATATCCTGGGCATGAACGCAGAAAAAAAACTGAATAGTCAGGATTATTTTGCCCAACCTGAGGAATTTGCCCATAAATATCTCCTGAATTACAAGGGTAAAAAACCCATATATTTTTCCTCAACAGTGGACAACGAAAACTATAAGGGTTTTGACCCCTATTTGCGAATTGAGGGAATTGTTTATCGTGTTACCGGTGACAGCTCAACATTTCCGAAGAACATTGATATCAGGAAAACCGAAGAACTGTTCTATGAAAAGTATCGTTATACAGGATATTTTTCACCGGACAAATATGAGCAGTTATCAAGAATACTCAGAGATTTTGAGAAAAGAAAGAAAGAAGGAGAATTCCCTGGTTATGAAGCAATAAAAGACCAGAATACAGTAAATCTCTATTTTAACTATGCAATTGCATTGATATATTTCGGATTTCTACTCAGAGATAACAATGATCTTCAGGGGGCTTTGAATGCCTGGCGTTTAAGCTCAATGTTTGAATCCATGGGTACAGAAGCCTGGAAATTATACTATAATCTTGGGATGCTTTTCAATAGATTGCATATGGTTGATTCAGCAGAAAAATATTTTCAGCGCATTGAAGTTAAAGAACCTCAAATCTATACCCAGATTGGCGAATCATTCAGGTTCAGTGGCGAGTATCAAAAGGCAATAGAATATTTTCAAGAGGCATTACGTATTAATCCACGCAATGCCTCTGGTTATATGGGACTTATTATCACTTATCTGGACCTGAATGATACAAATTCAGCAGTGAAGATTTTGCAGGATTGGATAAAATTCAATCCTGATGATACAAGTGCACGGATATTGTTGAAAACCCTTAAAAATCCTTGATTCTTTAATCCCGGTCCAGGATGTTGTTAATTGTGCTGAAATATTTTTTGACCAGGTCCTTGTTTACTTGCGGAACCTTAGCATAGATCGTATCTAACTGGCTAAACACCTGGGTCATAGATTTCATTGCATCAAGCGATGCCTTGATCATCTTCTTTTCTGCATCCGATACCTTGGGATCGTTCAATCTCGCTTCCATTTTCTTTATTTCAGCATCATTTTTTGCAATTTCTTGCTTGGCTTCAGTTTTGAGTGAATCCATTAAAATTGCTGAAAAAGCAAGCATGGTTTTTGCATAGGCAGGCCAGAATTCATTCCAACCCATGCCTGCTGCCCGCAATCTTGAATCAAGGGCTGAGATTTGTTTATCCAGAATACTCATTCCCTGAAATGCAGACATAATATCTCCAGGTTTTACATCAAGTTGTATATCTTTTCCTTCTTTTTTCACAATATCAATAAAGGTTGGCAAAACCTTGACAAAACGTTGCACTTCAGGTTCAGTAAGTGTACTATATGCTATATTGACCCCGGGCTGCGCACCACCAGGTGCTGGTCCCTGAGGTGTACCACAGAAAACAAAAAGCAAAATGGAGAAAACCGACATTAATGGAAAAAATCGCTTCATTATACCCCCTTTTATTCTATTATATATAGAATTGCGCCTTAGTCAATGATTGACAATAAATAAAATTTAATTATAATTTATGTGATTATGAAGATAATGGCAGTTGATTATGGCAAAATGCGTATTGGAATTGCCCTGACCGACCCACTTGGTGTTATTGCTCAACCCTATTTGACGATTTCTTACAAGTCTAAAACAGACCTGATTAAACGACTTAAGTTTATCACTGAGCAAAACGATGTTGGACTAATACTTGTAGGCAATCCACTCGGCCTTGATGGCAGGACAAACCAAATGTCTGAGGAAGTCATCAAATTTGCAAAAACGCTTGAAAAATCCTTAAAAGTGAAAGTTCAGTTATGGGATGAACGATTTACAAGTCAGTATGCAACAAAGATATTGAAAGAACACAACATAAAGCAAAAGAATCTTGATGAAATCTCTGCCTCATTGATGCTTGAGGAATATTTGAAACAGAATATGAACCTGCCTGAGCCGGGCAGATGTTGACAATATGCGGAAGGCCGTTTTTATTCTGATCATTATCAGCATCATCTTTTTATGCTGGATTCAGCCATTAAATATTGGAGAAAGAGATATCTACATTCCTAAAAATGCGACTGCCCGTGAAGTGACACAGATTTTATCAGAAAACCACATAGTACGTATCCCAGCAGAGTTTCTATTTTTTCTTAAAATTTCTGGCAAAGAATTTTCTATTCGTTCAGGTCGGTATCAATTGCAAATATATAAAAATCCAATCTATGTAATTAATAAACTTATCCATGGTGGCAGGAGCGACATCACTGTAACCATACCTGAAGGGCTTACATTGAGAGAAATCGCTGAAATTCTGTATAAAAAAAACTTGATTGATAACCAGGATAAGTTTATACAACTATGTAATGACAAGAATTTCATAAAGGATATCGGTTTGAATGTATCATCTCTTGAAGGCTATCTATTCCCTGATACATATTCATTTGAACAAAATGCTAATGCCGCAGTTATTATTCGCAAAATGGTTGAGAATTTGAAGAATCAGATAAAGAAAATTACCATTACACCGGTAGATTCTCTAAAGACAACGGTCATAATCGCATCATTGGTAGAAAAAGAAGCAAGGTATAATGAAGAAAGACCAATCATTGCCCGGGTCTTTCTCAATAGGTTGAAATCAAATCGGCCTCTTGAGTCGTGTGCCACAGTTATCTATGCAAAAAAATTGGAAAATCCAAATCTTGTTATAACTCATCTTCTGGAAAAAGATTTGAAATTTGATTCGCCATATAATACCTATCTCCATTCAGGTTTGCCTCCATCTCCAATTTGCTCCCCGGGAATCAATTCTATAAAGGCAGCACTATCCCCTGCGGATGTTGATTATCTCTATTTTGTATCAAAAGGTGATGGCTATCACCATTTTTCAAAAACCTACAAAGAACATCTTCAAGCAAAGGAATACTATAATGCTAAGAAATGAATTTGAAGAGATTCTAATCACCCAAACTCCATATTATCAGAAACTCACCAAGGTCTATCGGGATGTATTAAATTTCCAGCGATATCTTACAGTGCTGAATAGAATTTCCCATAATGAACCCATACTGAAATATTTTGAGAATAAAGAAGGTAAGGAACTCATCTATCTGGGTAGAAAGATCTTTGCCCTTCAGGAAGAGTTTGTATTGAACTATCTGAAATTTCTCAAAGACGAATCAGTAATCAGTAAATGGGATGAGTTTTTTGAACGCTACAGTAACACTCTATTTGAAATATACAAGAAATTCACCCAGACCGATCCGTTTAAGGTTTTCATATTTGAAGTCGTCAATCGCAAATTATTAAGGGATATTCTTTCAAGAGAAGTTGCTAACAGAGCAATTGATGAAAAGGCAATGATTGCGGAAAGATTTGGAATGGTCATCAACCAACTATTCAATTATATCAGACGTTCACTTACCCGCAACATAAGGGTTCAGGACCGTTTAATTGTTGACTCTTATGAAAAAATTCCTTTGTTTCCAAAAGGAACCCGAACCGAATTGACTAAGATGATGGCAAGGATAATCTTCCAGAAAGGACTGCCAGAGCCTCTATTTTCTTCAATTTTGAAATTCCTCCTGAATACGACTTATGCAGAAGGACTTCAAAATCTCATTGACAAAATCAAAGGGCTGGGTAAATCATTCAGTCGGGAAAAGATAATGGATATTATGACTGCCCATTTTTTCTTTCCGGATGAAGGAGGAATGCTAAAGATATTTACCACAGTTCAGAATGCTGCCCGAGAAATGTATGGAGAAGTAAAAAAGAAAAGGGAAACGATAGAAAATCAATTGAAGCAGATTGAAACTAAAATAACTGAAACTAATCGGGTTTTGAGTGAAGAATTGATCAGGGTAACAAAGGATTTCTCCACAGAAGAGGCGCTGGATATCAACATTAAAAAATTACGGCGTAATCTGATATCTTATGGTTACGATATCCGAAGATTACGTACTGAATTTCAGGAATATCAAAAGCAAGAAAGTGAAATGGATGGTATTCTAAAAATGCAACTGACTGATTTTTCAAAGTTCATCGTTAAGCACGAGTGGGATCCATATCTACTGTTTCTTATTGGTGAGAGAAAAACCATAGACGAAGAGACTTTCCAGAATCTGATCAAAGAAGTAACTGCAGAGATAAAAGGGAATAAGGAATACATCAACTTATTAAATGAACTCCGTATTCCAGGTTTTTTAAAGGAACGCTATAATACCGCTGAAATAATGAAAAGATTTGAAGTCATCATAAATGAAATATTTGAACCTCTACTAAAATCTTTACTCCTTGAAGAATTGGTTGATTATTATCCCAAAGTTTCAGGAATATCTGTTCCTGAGAATATCAGGTATGTTGCTGAGGAATCATTGAATGGTAAGGTCTCCGTAGTGGAGAAAGATATTGGACCTGCAACCAAGATTGAAGCACCACCAGATCTAAACGTTCACAGGTATAAGAACTTGATCTCTGTATTAACCTATGATATCAGGGGTTCAACATTAATGGGGACAAAATTACAGAATGCATTAAAAGAAAGCGAAATAAGAAATTTGTTTCAAGAATCTATGCTGACAATCATTGAAAAATTTGGAGGAATACCCATAAAAGATACGGGCGATGGTGGAATCATTCTTTTTGCCAACAATAACTATGATATAAAAAACCAGAAAACAAAAATACCTGAACCGGGAAGTGCCTTGAACGCAGTTCGCTGTGGTCTTGAAATGCTGCGGGAATCAATCAATTTCGTTCAGGAAAATATAGAGCATTACAAGGATTGGTTTAGAGAAGCCGAAGACAGAAAGATAAACTTTGAAGGGGTTACCTATGCTACACTTCCCCCAGTTTACCAATCAATATTTCAGATTGGCGTGGGTATTGCTTCGGGTGAATATCCTAAAGAAATCTATCTGGATCGCAATGCTTTCGGTGAATTAGATCTAACAGGAATGCTGGTCAGGGAGTCAAATTTTTATTCAAAGATAAAAAGTAAGGATAAATCCACAGTTATTTGCGATGATTCTACTATTTTTAATCTACTCTTAAATGTTGATAAGTTTTCTTTTCTGGGTGAGCCCGGAGTGAAATTAACAGCGGAATCAATGGATGCAGAACAGGAATTGGAATACTGGATCAATCAGAAAGTATCACGAAGGGGTTTTATATTTGATCTATACAAAATATTTGTTTCAAAAATGGGTGAGGAAATATATCATCCAGGTAGCCTGAAAATCCTGCTTGGTGTATCTGATATTACAATTGATGAGACTGGTGAAATCAAAGACGGTAAAGGTGGGCGGGGTAAATTTCTTTTTGAATTATCCTATGAGGTGCCAAAATGAATAAAATAAATATTGTCAATTTGCATAATTTGGTTGAAGAACAAAGTCAGTATTTGAAATTTTTGGCAGAACGATATATGGACCCTGTGCGTTTTCAAAATACAATTGCGGACATAAGCGAAGGTCTAAAATTTTTGGATTGCCCTGCTGAAATTGTGAAAACTTTTAATGACTTGAAGATTTTTTTCATCTGGCTTGGTGGCTCTATTACCCAGTACAAGAATTATGAATGGGCGTTATACATCGGACACAAAAAGAAGGGACTACCAATACCTACCGGTTTGAAGGAGAAATGTCCGGAATTGATTATCAATCTGATTGAAAATCTGAAGACCTATAAGACAATTTATGAATTCAATCAGGAGTTAAAAAACCATTCAATGTCCTGCGACATTTTTTTGTTGATACACAAATCAATTATGAATGCGCGGGTTGAAAATTTGTTAACCAACTTTCTCGGTGATATGGAGAGGATGACCTTTAAGGACTTTACTGATGCCACGGAGAAGATTCCTTCTGTCTATTTTAATTACCTGTCAGATTCGTCAGCATTGAAAATATTCAAGAAGGTAAGTGCAATGCTTCAGCGCGACAAAGACAGGAATACTGAAGAACTGCGCAGTATTGAACTTTATTCAGCACGACTAAAAGAACAGCTCGCCGCTTTGTACCTGGAAACCAATGCAGGGCTAAAAGATATTCTTGATAACTTCGTAGCAAAGGGTGCAGATTTTGAAACAGTTACTCACAGGACTTCCAATCTTTTCTCAAGACTGGAGAGGTTATTCCTTGGCAATGTGTATCATCTAAGAGATTATGACCAACGCCGTGAGGAATTGCAGAAGTTTCTGAAAGGAGAAGAAGAGATGCAATCCCTGACGGAAAAGAGAAAATTGGATAAGACAAAACCAATTGGTGAATTGTTCAGAGAATATCTGTTCAATAACAAGTATGGTGGTCTGACTCCGCAGGAAGATAAAATCTTTACCAAAAATGTTATGTATTATTTTGAAGAATTGCACAGACAGAAAAGCAGAGATTTGCCAATACTGGCAAAATTTGAGAAAAAGGCATTGTTGGGTGTTGAATTGGACCTCAATGGAGTAAAAGATGCCTATGATTCATTTATGAAGAAAGAATTGATTCCTGTCTATGTTGCCAATTGTTTATTTGATATCGTAAATTGTCTGCCCCCCTCAGAAAAAGAATCCAGAAAAATAATCAAAGATACTGCTAATTTCAGTTATTTCTTGCTTGAGGGCAAGGAAATTTTGTTTCCCCGAAAACCGAGTACGAGCGTCCCTGAAGAAATAACAAATTTTATTGAACAATATCGCAAAACAATCGCGGTGCTGGTCTATGATATTCGCGGCTCTTCATACATGGGGATTAAATTGCATAATGCCTTGAAAGAACAGCGCATAAAATACAAATTTGCCAAAGAAATGGCAGCGATTGGCAGAAATTATGGGGGCTTTTTATTGAAGGATACAGGTGACGGCGGCATTATCTGGTTTGCTGAAAATTCCCAGAGTTTGTATAATCATCTTTATACAGAGTCCACCACGGGTAAAGGAATAAATCTGCGTTATTCAATATTTTCTGGAGCAGAATTAGAATTGATACCAGCAATGGATGCAGCAAAAAGGGCGATCCTTTGTGCGCGCGATATGGTGGTTAAAGCAGAGGAATTCATCCGGGCAAATTTTATGCACTATCGCGACTGGTTTGCAACGGTTGCGGAAAGGACGATGGAAGTTGATGGAGTTACTTATGCCCTTCTGCCCCCGGAATTCAAAAGCCTTTTCAGAATTGGGATAGGGATTGCCTCAGGTAGTCCAGAAAAAGATGTTGTGCTCTCAGCAAATTCTTTTGGGGATCCTGATCTGGTCGGGCCAATCCTTGCAGATGCCCATCTTTATTCAATGGAAAGACAGCCCGGACGTTCGGTTATCATTTGTGATCTCGCTACCTTCATTAATTTTATGTTAAATACAGAAAATTTTGATTTTCCTATTGAAGAGCCAGCATTAGAAAAATATCTAAGAATTCTTGAGGATGTGAGAAAATTGCCACATGGTTATTTGTATCCCGAACATAAGGTTTCTATCACGCCCAGAGGAATGCATGTCCTTGAAGAACTTGACAAAAGGAAGGCATTGAGTGAAATGAAATCGGGTATTTTGATAATTGATCAAACTGGTAATACCTATAACGAAGATAAGAAAAAAGCAAAACCATTCTATGAAATAATTCCTATACAATGAAAGTCCTTGTCTATCAACCAAACGCAAAATACAGAGATCGTGCTATTCAGTATTTGAAAAATCTGGGCCTTGATGTAATTAGTGTCACAAGACCCTCTTCAATTGTTTCGCTTATAAAGAAAGAAGCTGTTGATATCGGTGTGTTCCATTCCAACGCCGGACAGGTAATTGCAAATCTTGATAAACTTAATATCGGTATCCCGATTATCATAACTGCCTCAGCCCAGGATAAAATAAGATATGATAAACTGATCATACCTGATACAATCGGTATAATACGAACACCATGCACCAGTAATGATTTGAAAAGAATGATAAATAAGGCAATCAAAAGGCGGGAACAAAATCTATTCAATCAAAGAACCGTTGAATCACTGCAGAGAAAGATAAAAGAGATGGAAACCCTGAATGAGATTGTCCGGGCAATAAATTCATCCCTGCTGCCTAAAGAAATCCTGAAGATCATTATGGAAAAGACTGCGGATTTTGTTAAGGCTGAAGGATGGTCTATTCTTTTGCTGGACCATGATAAACAGGAATTGGTCTTTGAAGCAGCAGCCGGTGAAGCAGGTCAGAAATTGATTGGTATCAGACTGAAGGTCAATCAGGGTGTTGCAGGATGGGTTGCACGCACAGGTAAATCTTTGATTGTTGAAGATGTATCAAAGGATCCAAGATTTTATGACGGTGTGGACAAGAAGACAAAATTTACAACAAAATCAATCCTGTGTGTACCAATGAAGAGTCGCGAAAAAATTATTGGGGTAGTTGAAGTTGTAAATAAGATTGGCGGTGAACCATTTACTAACAATGACCTGGAAATCTTTGAAAATTTGGTTCAACATATCACCATTGCCCTGCGTAATGCCCAGATCTACCGCAAAATGGAAGAAACAAGTCTCACGGATGATCTGACAAAGTTGTACAATACCCGTTATTGTAATCAGATTCTGGATGAACTTGTTAAGAATCGACTTTCTACTCGGGGGAAGATTTCATTGATATTTTTTGATGTGGACTTTTTCAAACTTGTCGATGATAACTACGGCCATCTGGTTGGAAGCGAAACTCTCAGATTGATTGGTGAAAGGGCAAGAGGTGTTATCCGGGATAAGGATATCGCGGTGCGTTATGGTGGAGATGAGTATATAATTGTTTTGCCTGATACAGATAAGCCAACCGCGGCAATAATTGCGGAAAGAATAAGACGGGTGATTGAAGAAAAACCATTTCCAGCCCAGGATGGAAAAAATTTTAATGTCACGGTAACCCTTGGTGTTGCCACTTTTCCGGAAGATGCTCTTACCCGTGATGATTTGATTGGTCGGGCAGATAAGGCAATGTACGAGGGGAAGATGACCGGAAGAAACAAGGTAGTTGTGGTCTAACAGCTCTTTGTTATTGACAATTAACCGATTTTTTATATAATATAATATGGTTAAGATTCGTTTAAGGCGTATGGGTAAACATAAGAGTCCTTTTTATCGGATTGTGGTAATAGATTCGAGAAAGGCAAGAGATGGCGAATACATTGAAAACCTTGGACATTACGATCCCATGAAAAAGAATTTGCAACTGAACCGGGATCGCGTTGAATACTGGTTATCTAAGGGAGCTAAGCCTACCAATACGGTGGCTAAATTAATTGCAAAAGCAAAAGGAGGTTCATCATGAAGGAGCTTATCGAATATATCGTAAAAGGGCTTGTGGATAATCCCGATAAAGTAAACATAAAAGAGGTCGCTGGCGAAAAGAGCATTATATATGAACTTAGAGTCGGCGAAGGTGATCTGGGTAAGGTAATTGGTAAAGAAGGAAGAACTGCAAAGGCAATTCGCACAATAATTACCGCGGCAGCAATGAAACAAGGGAAACGCGCGGTATTGGAAATAATCGAATAATGAATACTGACATCTCTTGCCTTTTTCATAAGAAAGGGTATCAGGAAAAAAAAGAATTCCCTTGATACCCTTTTCTGTCCTGTAGTTTTCCACGGCTATTTGGTCTATGCAAATCAATATAATCTCACTTTTCCCGGAATTTTTTAGTGGTCCCTTATCCTGCGGAACTTTGAGAATTGCCCAGGAAAAGGGTGTAATAAATATCAATATTGTCAATCCCAGGGACTTCACCAAAGATGGAACCGTTGACGATTATCAGTTTGGTGGCGGTGCAGGTATGGTGTTGAAAATTGAACCGCTTTTAAAGGCAATAAATTCAGTTAGAGAAAAGGATTCATTGATAATCAATTTTTCGCCAACGGGCGCGATACTCAATCAAAAAACGATTAAAGATCTGGCTAAAGAAAAAAATCTGGTATTGGTGTGTGGCCGGTACAAGGGTATTGATGAAAGACTTGGAAGATTGTACCCTACAAAAGAAATTTCCATTGGCGATTATGTATTATCTGGAGGTGAATCAGCCGCGCTTATCCTGATTGAAGCAATTACCAGATTGTTACCGGGGGTATTAGGACATATTGATTCAGCAGAAAATGATTCTTTACAGAATGGACTCCTGTCTGCCCCGGTCTATACCCGTCCTGCAAACCTTAGAAATTTCTCGGTGCCGGAAATACTAACAAGTGGTAATCATAAGGCAATTGCTAATTGGAGAAGAAAAGAATCAATAAAAAGAACATTAAAGGATAGACCAGATCTTTTGCTTGAGGTTATCTTCACCAAACAGGATTTAGAAATATTGATGGAGGTGCTAAATGACAAAAATTTCTGAATTTAAACCCGGTGATTTGGTAAAAGTCTATGTGAAAGTAATTGAAGGTGACAAAACCAGACTTTCTCCTTTTCAAGGGGTGGTCGTTCAAATCAAGGGTAGCGGTGACAGAAAGACATTTATTGTGCGTAAGGTTTCTGCCGGCATTGGTGTTGAAAGAATATTCCCTTTGAATTCACCAATGATTGCCCGTATAGAAGTGAAACGCAAAGGCAAGGTGCGCAGAGCAAAACTCACATATCTCAGAAATAAGAAAGTGAAAAAATTGAAAAGTCAGGAACTGGTTGCACCAAAACAAGAGATCGGTGAAAAACCAGAAGAAAAAAAAGTTGAAGGCAGTAATTGACAACAAATTCTGGCACGAGTTCAAATTCATTGCCGGATGTGATGAAGCAGGAAGAGGTCCGTTAGCAGGACCCGTAGTCGCCGCAGCGGTCATTCTACCCAGGAATTTTTATCATCCGGAGATTGACGATTCCAAAAAACTTACGCCCTTAAAAAGAGAGGAATTGTTTAAGGTCATAATGAAGTCGGCAGTAAGTTATGCCTTTGGTATTGTCTCTGTGGAGGTGATTGACAAAATAAATATTCTTGAAGCAACCAAATTAGCAATGGCACAGGCAATCAATGGACTCAATCATAAACCTGAAATTGTCTTAATTGACGCACTGAAAATTGAAAATCTACCCTTTAAGCAATTCCCCATCATTAAAGGTGATACATTAAGTATCAACATTGCTTCAGCATCCATTCTGGCTAAGGTAAAACGGGATTTAATTATGCTTGAATATCACAAATTGTTTCCAATGTATGGATTTGATAAACACAAGGGCTATCCTACCTCTTTTCATCGTGAGTGCATAAGAAAATACGGTCCTTGTTCAATCCATAGAAAATCATTTCGTTTAATCAGATCATAGTATGTTGAACAGAATTCAGCTGGGCAAAAAAGGTGAACAACTTGCTCGTAATTTTTTGACTAAAAGGGGATTTAATATCGTTGAGCATAATTTTCGTTGTCGATATGGCGAGATTGATTTGATTTTAAGAAAGGAAAAATCTTTTCATTTTGTGGAAGTAAAATTTCGCAGAACACTTGAGTATGGTCTGCCTCAAGAATCAGTGAATAAAAGGAAACAACGCAAGATTCATAATGTTGCTCTTATATGGTTGAGAAAAAGGCAGTTGCCAATTGATAGCGAAATCCATTTTGATGTTCTGGCAATCAATCAGGAAAATGACAATACCGAATATGAATATATTGAAGATGCATTTTGAGAGTAAAAAGATGCTGCGAATAAAGGCAAATTTGCCAAATAATTTATGTATCAAGTCTTTGAAATGCGCCTGTAGCTCAGGTGGATAGAGCGGCGGGCTTCGAACCCGCAGGCCGGGGGTTCAAATCCCTCCAGGCGCGTGCATAAACTTAGCCTTGACTTTATTCATATCGCTGATATAATAATTAACTGTGGAAATGAAATATCAATCTGGTTGTTTTTTGCAGATCAGGAGATTGTGAACATTATGGTTCTAAAAGTGAA
Organism: bacterium; assembly: GCA_049700315.1. Lineage (GTDB taxonomy): Bacteria > Hydrothermota > Tepidihabitantia > SM23-42 > JAOAFX01 > JAOAFX01. Next base: position 21,296 of record JBNAVN010000015.1, on the reverse strand, counting down.
TTGCTATTTGAATTTGCTGCTCTCTTCAAGGAGATCGACTTCGGAGTTTATGCGAAACAAAACATTGAAGCATTTTTATAAAAAGGAGGCTTAAATGGTTGAAGGAATGGAAAAAACCTTGAATCCCGGTGATATGTTATTTAATGAAGGGGATAAAGGTGATGTAATGTACCTAATAAAAGAAGGGCAGATAAAGATAACTAAGGGAAGAGGACCGGATGAACGCGTACTCGCGGTATTAAAAGAAGGAGATTTCTTTGGTGAAATGGCAATTATTGATGGTTCTCCCCGCTCAGCAACTGCTACTGCGATATCAAAAACCTCATTATTGATCATTGATAAAGAGACCTTCCGGTCAAAGATTCGTGAAAATCCATTGATTGAATATATCCTTGAGACTTTGACCAAACGTCTGCGTAATGCAGATGAACAGATCAAACTTCTAACAATTAAGAGTGAAGAGAGAAGAGTGGTTGCTTATATCATCACCAAGACAAAGGAGATTGGCAAGAGTACCGCAGAAGGAATAGAAATTACTCCATTTTCTTTTGAAAATATGGCTATGACTACGGGGATTGAATTAGAAAAAGTCAAGGACTATGTTGATAAATTATGTCAGGTCAAACTGGTTGCTTTGAAAAACAACAGCCTTGTTATCAAGGGAGTTGAAGATCTTGATGACTACCTACGCTACATTGCCTTAAAGGAGAAATTCGAAAGATCATAAATTGCCAATGGCACCAATAATTATGTTTGACCGTAAGGAAAAAGAAGAAGAATTGAAACAGTTGCAGAATCTGCTCAGTTCAAATGACCTTCTCAAAAATCCCAGGGAATATGCCAATGTTTCACGCAAGTATAAAAAAATTCAGGAACTTCTTCAAAAATACGAAGAATATGAGCGCCTTAGCAAAGAAATAGTGGATTTGGAAGAATTGCTGAATGGAGATAGTGCTGAACTCAAAGAACTTGCTGAAATTGAACTGGTTGATTTACGGAACAAACTGGAAAATATTGAGCAGGAGATTGATAATTTTTTAAATCCATTCTACGAAGAGTATCAAAGGAATTGTATCATAGAGATTCGCGCTGGTGCGGGCGGCAATGAGGCAACACTTTTTGCAGCCGATGTTTTCAGAATGTATACAAAATACATTGAGAAGAAAAAGATGAAATATGAAATACTTTCCTCCCATCCAAGCGACCTGGGTGGATTTAAGGAAATTATCTTTCTCGTTTCGGGCGAGAACGCTTATGGAATATTCCGTTTTGAAAGCGGCGTGCACCGGGTTCAACGTGTGCCAGTTACTGAGGCGAGCGGTCGCATTCATACTTCTACAATTACTGTTGCGGTATTACCTGAGATTGAAGAATCACAGATTGACATTTCACCCGATGACCTAAAAATGGATACTTTTCGTGCCGGAGGTCATGGTGGTCAGAATGTTAACAAGGTTTCATCAGCTGTAAGAATTACGCATATTCCTACAGGAATTACAGTCGCCTGTCAGGATGAGCGGTCTCAATATCAAAATCGTGAAAAGGCAATGAAGATTTTGAGGGCAAGACTTCATGCAATAAATTCTGAAAAGAAATTCCGTGAAATTGAAGATAAACGGAGGCGTCAAATTGGTACCGGCGAAAGAAGTGAGAAAATTAGAACCTATAATTTTCCCCAGAATCGTGTTACTGACCACAGAATTGGTCTTAATCTTTACAATCTTCAGAATGTTCTTGATGGTGAACTTGATGGTTTGATAGATGCATTAATGAAATATGAAAGAAGTGGTAAAGAATCTCAGTAAGCAATTTGATCTGAGTGTTGAGGAAACTGAATTGATTGTTTCTACACTACTAAGAAAACCACGCTTTGAACTATACTTTGGGGAATGTATTGATCATAATCTGACTAACCTTCTAAGAATGGAATTGACCCAATTGAAGAATGGAGTGCCGATAGAATATATTACAAAACAAGTCCAATTTGTTGAGCACACCTTAAAAATCTTCCCGGGTGTTTTTATTCCCCGTCTTGAAACCGAATATTTCGTAGAAGTCATTGGCCAATTGATTGCTTTTATGCCTGAGAGGATTTGTGAAGTTGGTACTGGTTGTGGTGCAATTGCCATTGCCCTTGCTGAAACCTTTCCCCAAGCCGAAATTATCGCTACCGACATAAGTTCTCTTGCTCTCAAAAATGCCCAGGAGAATATCCTGTCCCTGGATCTTTCTCAAAGAATCCGATTGATCAGGGCTGATCTTTTTTCCGCTTTTTCTGAAGGGATTTTTGATCTAATTGTTTCCAATCCACCATATATTCCAACTGAAAGAATTCTGTCGCTACCAAAGAGTGTCAGAGATTTTGAGCCAAGAAAGGCTATAGATGGCGGATTTGGCGGAATAGAATTTATTAATAGGATTATTGAAAAGGCGGAATGCTATTCAGTCAAAGACAAATGCAATATCGCCCTTGAGATTGATGAGGATGAGGTGTTGAAATTGGATTCCTATCTGAAAAATAGATCAGTTCATTATTTCTTTCATAGAGATCTATTCGGCAGATACCGTTATCTTTTTATTGGAAATTTTCGCAAAAATGGAGAATAAGTGCAAAAAGTTGAACTGGTAATAAACCGGAAAAAACCAGGGGCTAATAAGAATTTAAAGGTGGCAGAGAAGTTATTAAAAAGAAAGGGTTTCAAAATTTCAACCGCCCCTGATTTTGTGATTGCCTTAGGAGGGGACGGTACATTACTTTCAGCTGTATCCACCTTTGCCCAGAAAGATCTACCGATCTTGGGTGTAAACCTTGGAGGTTTGGGTTTTCTAACCGATGTAAAATTCTCTCAGTTTCAGAAAATTCTTGAAGAAATCAGGAGAGACCACTTCCGGATTGAAAAGAGAATGCTCATCAGTGCCAAATTAAGTTCCCGCACATTTTATGCACTCAACGATATTACTGTATGCACAAATGTTCCTGGCAGGGTTGTGGAGTTTTCTGCCAAGGTCAATGGTGAGTACATATGTAGATTTGTTGCTGATGGAATTATCATTGCTACACCAACGGGCTCAACTGCCTATTCCCTTGCGACAGGTGGACCAATATTGTTACCCTGCAGTGAGGCAATCATTTTAACACCGATATCGCCCCATACGCTTTCCGTTAGACCCATTGTCCTACCTGCGGAATCAATCATTGAGATTCAGGTAGGCAGAAAAGGATCTGCGATACTGGTTGCTGATGGACAGCGGAGTAAAACCTTGAAGGCTGGTGAAAATATTGTCTTTAGAAAGGCACCATTTTGTGTAAAACTTATCAAACCATTCAATGCTACATTTTTTAAGACCTTGAAAGAAAAGTTAAAATTAGGGGGCAGGGAGCATGCTTAAATTCTTGAGGGCAAAGAATTTTGCCCTTATGGAAGAACTTACTCTGAATTTTGACAAAGGACTTACTGTTATCACTGGCGAAACCGGAGCAGGTAAATCAATGATTGTTGATGCAATCGCAGCCCTATGCGGAGAAAAAATAGAAGATGTCTCAATAAGAACCGGGAAAGAATATGCTGAGATTACAGGAATTCTTGAATCTAATGCGGAAGCAACTGAACTATTTAAAAAATACAATATTGAAATAGATGAAGAAATCATAATCAGACGCAGAATTGAAAAAGGGAAAAGGCAGTTTGCCTATATCAATGACCAGCTCGTAAGTCTTTCTCGCCTGAAAGAAATCACCCAGGGACTGGTTGATCTTGTTGGACAGCATGAAAATCAATCACTTTTTAATGTAGCAAATCATTTGAAGCTTCTGGATCATTATGCTCGCGTCGGGCAATTGGTCAACGAATATCAAAGAATCTTTTATGAATACAACAAATTTCGTTCAGAACTTAATGACCTTGAAATCTTACAACAGGAAAAGACGCAAAGATTGGAAAATTTGAAATTTGAAATTGATGAAATTGAAAAGGCAAATCTGAAAACAAACGAGGAAGAAATTTTGACGGAAGAGAAAAATCTGCTGCAGACCGGTGAAAAACGTGCGAAATTGATTGATGAAATATTACCCTGCCTTTACGAAACAGAATCTTCAGCTTATGAGAACCTTGCTACAATCCACCGTCTAATTGAAGAATTAGGAAATCTGGACCCGAGGTCCGAGATAAAGAACCTGAAATCAACAATTGAAACCAGCATCAGTAATATTGAGGATGCCTATCGTCAATTGATTGATTACCGTGAAAAAATTGATTTTTCACCACAACGACTTGAAGAAGTAATGGAACGACTTGATTTGATTCACACACTGAAAAAGAAATATCGTAGGGACATCTCTGGTATTCTTGAATACCTTGGTTACACGAGGAATGAGATTGAAAAATTAGAAAAAACAGAATTTGAAATTGAAAAACTTCAAAATCAACTGCAATTGCTCGCAAAACAGTTGAATAATCTTGCTGCAGAATTATCAAGAAAAAGAAAATCAACTGCAAGAATGATGGAAAAAGAGATTATTAAAATACTCAATAGACTGGGTATGGAGAGAGCACAATACCAGATAAGATTCACAGAGAAACCAATGGATGAAACTGGTATGGATGATGTAGAATTCTACATTTCAACCAATCCTGGCGAGGAATTGAAGCCGTTGAATAAAGTTGTTTCTGGCGGAGAAATATCAAGAATTACGCTGGGATTGAAAACCATACTTTCTGAGGCGGACCGCATTCACACAATTATTTTTGACGAAGTTGACACTGGTATTAGTGGCAGGATTGCCGAAGCAGTAGGTGAACTTCTCTTTACACTCAGCAAGGATCATCAGGTTATTTGTATTACTCATTTACCTCAGATAACAATGTTTGCAGACAACCATATTATGGTCAGAAAAGAAATAAAGAAGGACACAACTCAGGTAAATGTATTGAAACTTGATGACTCAATGCGCAAAATGGAGATCGCCCGTATGCTGGGTGGAAAAGAAATCACAAAGAAGACGCTGGAACACGCCGAAGAGATACTACAAAAACGGAGAAAGAATGAATAAGAAATTCACTGTTTCCAATATGATAACCATAATTCGTTTTTTACTCCTGCCTTGTATAGTATATTTTCTCATAAAAAGGGAAAGAATCATCGCATTTGTTATTATGCTTATTTCACTCTTTTCTGATGTTACTGATGGATATATTGCGCGGAAGTTTCATCAAGAAACAGAATTGGGTAAATTACTTGACCCCCTATGCGACAAGATATCCCTCGTTGTAATACTTGGTACGCTTTTATTAATAAATTCCATTCCCATATGGGCAGTGCTCATAATCGTCTTAAGAGATATTTTGATTCTTGTTGGTAGTTATATCCTCTTCAAAAAGAAAAGTATGCTCTACAAATCCAATGTGCTTGGCAAGGTAACCGGATTTCTCTTTGGTGCAATGATCCTTGCTTTCGTGCTCAATTTGCAGAAGATTGGAATGATTACGTTATATATTTCAATACCATTTATGGTGGGCGCATTTATCACATACTGCCAGAGATTCATTTATGCTCTGCGACAGACTAACTAAGGAGGAATTTAAATGAAGCCGATATTCTTTTCAAAAATGGAAGGTACCGGAAATGACTTTGTCTTGATTGATAATCGGGAAGAGCAATTCAGCAAGGTCGTGAAGAAAGAAGAACTGAAGCAAGTAGTAGTTAGAATACTTGACCGACACTATGGAATCGGTGGAGATGGATTGATTCTCATTGAAAACTTCAAGGGCTATTTTTTTAGTATGCGATATTTCAATCGGGATGGTAGTGAGGCAGAGACCTGTCTCAACGGTGCAAGATGCGCCGTAAAATTTGCCCAGCGTCTCGGTATTATAGAAGACAAAGGCAAGTTTTTAGCCCCTGCCGGACCAATCGGCTTTGCCTATCAGCCTGATAGCATAAGTGTAGAGGTCTTGCCACCTGTGGACATTAAATTCAATTTCAGCTTAACGGTTGCGAGGAAAAAATACAAACTTTCCTATCTCAAACTCGGTGTGCCACATACAATTATGTTTGTTGATTCCTATGATGATATAAATATTGTTGAACTCGGCAGAACAATTCGTAATCACAAGGATTTTCAACCCGATGGAACAAATGTGGATTTTGTAATAGCAGACAAAAAGGGAATCTTTGTGCGCACCTATGAACGGGGCGTTGAAGACGAAACACTTTCCTGTGGAAGTGGTGCTATCGCCTCTGCTTACATTGCGGTGAAACTCTTTATGGCAGAATCACCGGTCAAGGTGATGACCCGGGGTGGAGAATTGACCGTGACATTAAAAGAAAAATTGTATCTTGAAGGTCCAGCAAATATAATTTATGATGGTACATATTACATATAAATTGTTCGGTTAAGAACTTCCTATTGATTCAAGTGATGATCTTTATCGCTTTTATGAACACAAAACTTTTCTAATCCGGTCCAGTGCCCATTTTAATTCTTCTTTTTTGATCACCAGTGGTGGTGCAAATCTCACCACATAGTCATGGGTATCTTTTGCAAGGATACCCTGTCTCATCAATGCCTCACAATATGGCCTTGCCTTTTTCGTCAATTCTACACCGATGAGGAGACCCTTGCCCCTGACCTCTTTTATTAAAGGACTATAGATCTTTTTGAGTTCTTTCATGAACCAGTTACCGAGTTCAAATGCCCTCTGGGGCAATCTTTCTTTAATAATGATGTCAAGTGCTGCAATCCCGATTGCTGAAGCAAGCGGATTTCCGCCAAAGGTTGAACCATGATCTCCGGGTTTGTATACATTCATTATTTCATTATCACCCAATATTGCTGATATTGGATAAAAACCACCGCTCAGTGCCTTGCCCACGACCAAAATATCGGGCCTAATACCTTCATATTCAAAGGCAAATAATTTTCCGGTCCTGCCCAGACCGGTCTGGATCTCATCAGCAACAAAAAGAACATCATTCTCTTTGCAGATTTTGTAGCATTCATTAAGATAACCATCATCAGGAACAATGACGCCACCTTCACCCTGGATCGGTTCAACAAGAAATCCAACTGTATTTTTATTTATTGCCTTTCTCAATGCCCCTGCATCATTATATGGAATCATTTTGAAATTCGGCGTGAAAGGACCAAAACCATCCCGATATTGAAATTCTGAAGAAAAACCAACGATTGTAATAGTTCTGCCATGAAAATTATTTTCGCAGACAATGATCTCTGCCTTATCTTTTTTCACACCTTTTTTATAATATCCCCATTTTCTTGCAGTCTTTATTGCGGTCTCAACTGCCTCGGCACCGGAGTTCATCGGCAATGCCTTCTGGTATCGGGCAATCGCGCATAATTTTTTCAAGAATAAGCCAAGTTTATCATTGTGGAATGCCCTTGATGTAAGGGTGAGGCTTTGAATCTGTTTTTTCACTGCCTTGACTAATTCAGAATGGCAATGCCCCTGATTCAATGCGGAATATCCACTGAGCATATCAAGAAACCTTCTTCCTTCTACATCCCAAACCCATGCACCCCTCCCTGTTGTCAATACCACAGGGAGCGGATGATAATTATGTGCGCCAAATTTTTCTGTAATTTTGATGATTTCTTTGCTCTTCATAAAACTCCTTTCATTTTATCAGCCCCAGCCAGGGACCGAGCAAAAATTGTATACGACCTATTAAAAGGCTCACGCGTGCCATGACTGTATAACCAAATGACGCGCCAAAACCTAACATTATAAAGATAATTCCAAGTCGTGAGCCAAATTTTAATACGCCCCGATGTTCGGTTGAGAAAAAGAAATAAATGACTGTGCAGATGACACCGATAAGTATCACCAAAGACCAAACCCATTCCCAACCCATATTGAAGGAATCTGGTGTCACAACCGTTCCTTCAATCTGTCTGAATATAAATGCCTGGATATTTGCCGGGATTGAAATGCCAGCACCCCAGCCAATCATAAACCCTAAAGGCAGGCGAACGAGCCAGCCAATCTTGGGAATGAATCTTGTAAAATATAATAAACTGAGTAATAATGGAACAATATATATAAACTCGCCTGCCTCTAATGGCTCAAATAGATTTGGCTTCAATGCCTGATGCCAGTAAAACACAATGTAGTATCCATTTGCAACACCAACAAATAGATGTTCAGCAAATTTGTAGAATGGATTGTCTTTATAAAGAAAAGAGAATATCATCAATGTTAAAAATGCGCCAATCCAGACCCAGGGATCAGGACTCATAGCGGTAAATGGTTAAGCTGTTTTCAAAAATTTAACCATTTTGCCTTTTGACCGACTGTTTTCTTGTTGCAAGATATCCTATGTTTCCTATCACAATCAAGACGACTATCAACAAATGGATCAAAGTTTGTGAATTCATTCCGGTCTCAGCCTTTCCGGTCTCTTCTGTATATCCCGCGCTTAACAACAGATTCTCATACTCTGCAGCGCCTTTCATCCCTGACATCATCCCTGACAACTGTCCGGTCTGTAAAAATGGATAATATTTTGGTGCCATAACCGCGGTCAAACCTGCACCGAGTTTCAATCCATACCTTGCCTGGGCATACATAAGCCATTCCTGTGGATAATCAGCAGCCGCAAGGATGATTGCGATTGAAACATCCCGATAATTTTTTATTCTCTCCATTAAAGGGAGTGAATCTGTGTAATTGTTGTAGTAATCTTTGGGAAAGACATTGCTTATCTTCTCTCCCATTTCCATGAGTGCTGCAATCCTTCCTGATTTCCAGCCTAAGTACACATAATCCCGACCATAGATCATTGAATCATTGTTTGTCTTTGCCTCAGAATTCAGGTTGTTTACAACCGTATTAAATGCCTCAATTGCAAGCCCTGGTGCCTGGGGATCAAATGATACACCAATCACAGGGAGTTTCTTTTTGAAGCAATGGGTCAGAATGCTTATTGCCATTGGATGGCATTCAGGCATGGTCTGGGGTGTATAATCAATTGATAGCAGAACTGCCTTGTTATCTTCAGGGCTTAACCCTTCAATAAAATCAAATAACCTCCTTGTTTGTGGCATTATATTCTGGGGAATCCGGAATTTCAAAAAGAATGGGAGTATCACCAAAACCGTTAGCACAAGATAAATCAATCTTCTGTCAATCTTGGTCAGTGCATAAAAGAATTTCATTTCATTCCTTTCCACCAAGCCAGGAGCGCTCAATACCAAGAATAATCTTGAGTGCAGTAGCAATAGAGCCAAATGCAACACCGAGCAATATCCCACGCTGGGATGCCATATTTGGAATTCTCATCAACCATTCAGCAAAATCAGGAAAATAAGGATGGATGAATTTGCCCATGGGCATAAAACCAATCATTACAACAAATGCTGCTCCTAATAATAATCCTGCCTCAAGACTCCTTGCACGGAATGCACGGTATGCTGCTGAGGTCATATAATATGCAAGCAGGGCAAACATCGTAGCACCTAATGGTGTAAGGATATTAAGATAGATTTTTTGATAGAGTGATTTTTCATCAATCCCGAAGAAAAGTCCAATTATCGCCATTACAAACATACTCAATAACGTTACAAGGCTATAAATCCAGTCAGTTTTTTTCCTTCTTATTATTGCAATATGATGGCTGGTAAGATTTCCAATTCCTAAGACAAGGGCGAATGCAGATAAAACGACAACCCATTTATTTATTGTAGTATTGAATTTTATAGAAACAGGATGGGGAATGAAAAATTGAAAGACCATAGAAATTCCGATTATCAAACATAATATCAGCGGGATTCTTTTTTTCATTGCACCTTCAATATGGACAAAAGATTTATCTTAAATAAAGATAGGATTGTGAGTATTATCAGAATCACAAGTGTGAGAAATTTTCCTGTATCCTGTGCCTTCAAAGAGGCAACCAGAACCGGTTCTTTTGTGAGATAGGCAGATGCCGCATAGACCTCTTCACCAAGCAGGGTATAATCACACGCCGTGACAAAAAATGGTAACTGCAAAACCTGGTCAGTGCCTGCGATCTGGACTGCACCAACCTGATTTCCGGTCTCAGCCATCAAAAGCGACTCAGCAAAAAATGGACCGATGAAAAAGTTTGTTGCCGGACGTTCCCTTAAAATGATTCCATTTATCGCTGCTGCATAGCCAAACTGGGACTCAGTAAGATAACGCACATAATCATCTTTGAATTTATCAATCTTTCCCTGGCTTGTGAATGCCTGTTTTACAACTTCGCGCGCAACTGTATAAACAACTGGATAGCAATTTACCACAATCAAAGGATTTTCATATACTGCGACCTTTTTTGCAAGTTCAGCAAGGATATTCATTGAGGCAATCGTTGAAGGGAAATCTATATCACCAAGTCCTGGCACATAGAGTATGGGTTTTCCCATTTCTGTTGCCCTGCCCACTGCCTCTTCTACTGCCTCAAGTCCGGCAATCCGTCTGATAAATAGTTTTGCACCCTTTTTTGTCTGAGACATATAGTATATCAAGAATATGGTAAAAAGAATGATTGCAATGAGAACATTCAACCTTCCTCTATGGAAAATCTGTGGTGATGACTGAACAACATTACTCATTGTGTGTAAATAAAGGTTATCACCTTTCTGGACTGCTATCTGGTATATGTATTTTATTGAATCCTGGACTGTATTATCTAAAAAATCATTGGAAAGTCTACCTGTAAATCCTATTTTTTGAAATGTAGAATCATTGATAGAACGACGGAATATTCCATATCCGTCTATTAAAGAATCTTCAACCCCTTTCCAGGTGAGATAAATACAATTTCCGCCGTCATTTGGCCTATCCCGGGCAACAAAATTTTCTATTGAAATGGAAAATATGAAAAATAGCCACACGCCTTATTTTAACCAAAAATTTGGGGCTGTCAATGTTTGCTGAATCTGTGACTATAATGTCCCTTGAATTATTACCAAAAAGATGCACCAATTAAATATTCATACATGCACAATTATCAATATCTAAATATGTACATACATCAATCACATTTTTCAACAAATTCTTGGCAAACCTTCTGCTTCAAAGGGTAATAATGGTCTCATTCCGCCAATTGAAGTTTTTAACCAGACACCAGTTGGTCTTTCAATAACCTCACCAATGAGCCGGGCATTTTTACCTAAAGGATTTTTTTTCAAAAGTCTCAAAATATCTTTCGCTTTATTTCTTTCAACAATGGCAATGAATTTTCCTTCATTCGCAATGTATAAGGGGTCCAGACCAAGTATTTCACAAGCACCCTTAACTGCAGGTCTAATGGGTAATTCAGTTTCCGTTATGATAATCCCAAGGTCTGTACCATCTATTGCCTCATTTAACACAGATACAACCCCACCCCTTGTTGGATCACGCATAAAATGAATACCTGATTCTTTTTCAAAAAGGCCATTTGTAACAAGGTTCAGGGGTGCACAATCACTCTTGAAATTTGCTTTCAAGTTTAGGTTCAAGCGCTGATTTATAATGGCAATGCCGTGGTCACCAATTGTGCCATTGATAATGATTTGATCTCCAGGTCTTATCTTTTCTCTTGTGAGATTTCTTTTTATCAATCCAATACCTGAGGTAGTTATGAAAACCTTGTCTGCCTTACCCTTTTCCACAACTTTTGTATCACCACACACGATTCTGACTCTTGCTTTTTTCGCAATTTTTGAGGCAGATCTCAAAATTCTTTCAAATTCAAGAAAACTCATACCCTGTTCCAGTATCACTGAAAATGAAATATATTCAGGGATTGCTCCCTTCATTGCAAGGTCATTTATCGTTCCGCAAATTGCGAGTTTCCCTATGTCCCCACCGGGGAAGAATATCGGATCTACCACATAGGAATCAATGGTAAAGGCAATGTTTCTATTTTTTGCGTTCAATTCAGCAGAATCTTCAAGTTTCCTCAGTACCGGATCTTGAAAGTATTTCAAAATCAATTCCTTTATCAACTTGCTGGTCAACAAACCACCTGAACCATGTCCCAGGGTGATGAATCTATGCTCCATACAAGATTATATCTATAATTTTTATATTATCAAGATTTATGCGCATTATGAAAAACACTGGTTTGAATCAAAATAAAAAGGGCGGCTTCAAGCCGCCCTTCAATCTTTACCAATTGACCGTTATTCAGTAATCACAAGTTTTGCACAATTCTGTGTAGTCTCAGTCTTTAACTGAACAAAGTACACACCGGGTTTCACCATCCCACCATTCTTATCCCTCAAATCCCAGGAAATCTTGAGGTTATTCTGTATTGGCTTTCTCACGAACAATTGTGTCACCAATTTTCCAGTGGCATCATAAATACTACATTCACCAAAAGAGTTCCCCTGAGCAGAAAAGCAAATCAGAACTGATTTCCTCGCAGGATTTGGAGAAACAATCAAGTTATTAATTGTGCCAAAAATTGTGTTTCCTGTTGTCTCTTTGACTTCTACACCGTAGAAGCCGGCGCTCTTCTCCTTTGTTCAATGCTGGATTCGCAATCTGCAAATAAATCCTTGCCGAATCTATTTCCTGTGCTTTTAGAAAAATCACAGACAATACTATTAGAAAAATAATTTTTTTATTTGCCATTTTTAGCTTCCTTTCTGCAAGAAATTCTGGTTAGCCTCACTACAAATTATATCCAAATACTGCACCAATTGGTGGAAGTAATACAAGAGGTATTGCAACAATCTTGGGGTAAGGTTTAGAATTGCTGGATTCGTAATTATAGAATGCATAGGAACTTACCAATGCACCTGCGCCAGCACCGATTACCGCCTTCCACCATGACCCTTTTTCTTTGAATAAGAGAGCAGTGATTTTAGTGGTTGTACTTGTAAAAATCATATTGGAGACCGTATATAATGGGATGATATCATTCAAAGTGCCATATTCATAAGACATCCCCCAATAAGATGCTGTAATGAGAAAAGAAATCCCTAGACCGGTACATCCACCCATACATTCAAAAGTATATATTCCAGTTTGTCTGAAAAACTTACTGCGGTCCCAATTGTATCCAATTGTTGCACCAAAAGTGGGGAGCAAGCAATATTCAACACCAAAGCGATGATAATTATACTCAATGAAAGAAATAAAAGAACTAGCAATACCAGCACCAATTGCTGCTTTTGTCCAGCTGCCACCTTGTTTGAACAGTTTGCCAATCAGATGCGTACCAGTGGTCGTTAGTGTTGTGGTGGTAATTGCGTATCCAGCGCCATATATCCACGGTTCAGGACCGTTTGTCCACTGTTTCTTATTATTCAGCGAATATAAGAAAAAATGTGAAACCAAAGCTCCTGCACCACCAGATAAGAATTCAACCCCATAAATTACAGGATGACTATCAAAATTGTCGTTGACTAATTCATATTCACCACAGAAGTTAGTCTCTGATCGGCTTATGGGTGCTGACTTATTATAATAAGAAAAGTATCTGCCTAATCCACAAATATTTTCTATATCGCCGGATGAGTTGAGTATAAACAAAAATAAAAAAAATTACTTTTCACTTTAGGCATTTTATTATAAATCCATTTCATATGTATCCCTTAAAAATCCGCGTGCATTGAAATTCTCCTTAAATCTGCCCAATCCCCAGTTTGGTTCCATATTCAATGTGAATGTTCCTAAATCAAGATATTTGAAACCCTTCAATCTACCCCACTTTATCACCTCATAGAATAATAAATTTACAGGACGATATGCCTGATATTGATTATCATGGCTGATATAGAATGCAAGGAGCACCTTCGGATTTGTCACAAAAATAACCATACCACCAATCATTTTCTCCCTTAGATATGCACCAAAGAGGATTATATCATCAGGGAACATATTCTTTAATTTCAAAAGTTCGCTCAGTGTATGGGTCGGTGATACATTATGCCTCATACCAAGATTGTTTTTCAATATTTCATAGTATTGAGAATAGTCATCAGTAATCTTTACCTTCACATCTTCCCTCATCGCCTTTTTTGTAGAACGTCGTGCATCAGGGTGGAATACAAAAAGTGGTTCTGCAACATCAAGGGGTATCACTGCAGTAATCTCTCTTTTTCTATATTTGAATCCGTGTTTCATTAATGTAAAATCAATATATTGATTTGGTTCACGATAATAGATAAGGGGTGTCTGGGTGAGTATAATCTTCTTGATTCCCTCTTTTTTTAAAAATTCAATAAGATGTGTAACACATAAATAGATATCATGTATACCAATTCCTGATTTTAATACAAATCCGCCGTATGATGCACCTTTATGTGAGATGACCGTCTTATCTTCAATCACCGCGGGAAAGAGCGCAATGATATTGTCTTTCTCTTTTGTCAGCAAATGATGGCTTTTGAATCTTTCGGGCGGATGATAACTCAGAAATTTTAAGGTATGAAAGATTGTACCATTATTTGCCTGTTGAACAAATTCTTCCCATTGCTTATGGTCTTTCTCACTGAATTTAACTACTTCCATACTCAATTTTATTCAAATGAATCTTAAAGTCAACAAGATACATCAGGTGAGAACCTCTGAAACCCCTAAAATCCATCTGTCTGTAGTTGTGCACAACCCTAAGCATTTTGTTTTCCTGACGCATTTTGTTCTTATCTATAATAATGATATATCAGAGAAATTTTCCGATTCTGTGTCTCAAAGTCAAAAACATTTTCATCTATCCCAATATCAAATTCAAACTTTTTGAATTTTATTCCTCCACCAAAGGTGATGCCCTTCTTATTGCCTTCATAATCATAAAAATAACCAATAACGAATTCCGCCGCCCTATAAACCTTGAACTCTGCTCCAATGCCTTTCCACGCTTCTTTAATTTCATATTTCAAATTTTCAAATAAAGTTGCACTTTCGTCAGCAAACATACTGGTAAGAATTTTTGTTATTTCAGCGGAAACGGTGATTAAAAAATTATCAAATTCAATCAGTTTACAAGCAACTCCAATTCTAAACAAACAGGGCAAAGGGTCTTTAGCGCCTGATTCAGTATAAGTTATATCCGGACCGAAGTTATGAAGAACAGTCGCTAAAGATAGATTTGGTTTAACTAAAAAAAGGCAATCAAAGTCAAATGCGTATGATAAACTTGGGCTCCAGTTATAATAAGGCAATACCCACGGATTTATCCAATAATTTGCATAGACAACCTTGAGCCCAATCCCAAGAGAGTTGCTATTTTTGAATTTTCTGCTATAAGTTATTTTTGGAGAAAAATCATACCCGGTTACGGTGCCCATATATATATCGTCAATTATTTTTTCAATTTTTCCGACAGTGTGCCATATAATATCAAATCCCAGACCTGAACTAGCAAATGGATACGCACCTGCGAAATATACATAGTGCATATCAGGATGCAAACCAGGTAGATAATCAAAATAAGAAAGGGTTAAACATGGTGATTGTAGAAACGCAAGTCCAGCACCATTGTAGTAATTTGCCGAGGCATCATCAGCAATAGCACTCCAGGCATAGGCCATTCCAGTAGCCTTTGCAGTCGGTGGGATCAACAAGAATGTAGCACCTGGTCGCCGTGCAGCAAATAAAGGATTGACAAATACTAATAAGAAAAGCAAATCGCTAAATTTCATAATAAATTATAATTGGAATCAAAGCAAATGTCAATAGAGAAAAAACTATTGTAATGCATTGACACCACCATTATTTTTGCTATAATTCAAAGGTGCAGTCAGAAATCTTACTATCGGTTATCATCCCGGTATATAATGAACGAGATAATATTGAAAAACTTATTCAGGCAGTAAAATCTGAAAAATCAAAAAAAGAAATAATCATTGTTGATGATTATTCCCAGGATGGAACAAGGGAATATCTACAAAATTTGCGTGATGTGAAAATTATATTCCACGAAAAGAATATGGGAAAAGGTGCAGCAATAAGGACCGGTTTGAGATATGCATCTGGTGATGTTGTAATAATCCAGGATGCAGATTTAGAATATTCGCCGAGTGATTATTTACGCCTTATTGAGCCGATCAAAAGTGGTAAAACCAAAGTAGTCTATGGCTCAAGAATTCTTGGTAAAGGAAAATTCCTGAAAAAAAGTTATTTTGCCAATCGCGTCCTTACATTACTGACAAATCTTTTATTTAAGGGACACATTACAGATATGGAGACTTGCTATAAAATGATTGATAGAAGATTGATGCAGAGTTTAGGTCTTGTCTCATCACGATTTGAAATAGAACCAGAGATTACCTGTAAATTACTAAGAAAGAAGATTAAAACTCTGGAAGTTCCAATAAAATATTCAGGCCGAAAAGAAGGCAAAAAGATTGGTATAAAAGACGGCATCCAGGCAATATGGAATATTGTGAAATGGAAAATTAAGAAATGAACATGCTAAAAATTATAAATCCGAGGCATAAATCCGCCATACAGTGTGGCGGACTAAACAAACTCCCATATTCAAAGTTCAATTTCTCACGCAACTTTTGGGATTTGGAATTTGAGTATTGTTTCGGATTTTGATATTCGCATTTATACTATGAAGATTCTCTTTCTCGCCACTGCATTTCCAAGATATAAAGGTGATGTAATTACGCCCTGGATGATTGAATTGATTGAAAGATTGCAAAGAAGGGGAATAGAGGTTTCTATCTTCACCTCATCTTATAAGGGATTAAAAAATCAGGTCTGGAATGGAATGCCTGTATATAGATTCAGATACTTTCTTAAAAAATACGAAAGATTGACCCACGAAGAAACTGCGGTAGATAAATTCAGCAAAGGTGGATTCAATGTATTGCTGAGTATTTTTTATATTATCTTTGGAATGATTGCTATTGCAAAATTATGCCGTATGAAAAAATTTGATATTGTCCATATCAACTGGCCCTTTCCCCATATTTTATTCGGGATTATAGCAAAGGCAGTATCCCGGTGTCGTGTCTTTGCGACATTCTATGGTCTTGAAATAAGATGGCTAAAAAAGAAATTCCCATTTATGGTCAAGCCATTTTCCTGGTTGATAAATCGTGCTGATGTGATAACAGCAATCTCAAACCATACCGCCAGTGAACTAAAGGGAATTGTGAGAAAAGAGATTCCGATTATCCCATTCAGCATAACGGTTGAGTCGCAGAGCGGTGAAGTTTCTGATGGCAATTTTATGCTCTTTGTTGGAAGGCATGTGGAGAGAAAGGGTGTTCATATCCTGATTGAAGCATTCAAGCAGATTCACAAAGAGATTCCGCATAATCTTATAATCGTTGGCGATGGTCCGGAAAGAAAAAATTGGGAGAATATGGTCAAGAATTATGAATTAACTGAAAGAATAAAGTTTACAGGTTGGATTTCAAAAGCAGAACTACACAATCTCTACCAGAACTGCAGTTTATTTGTCCTGCCTGCAACCTATGATAAACACGGAGATACTGAAGGTCTTGGTGTGGTGATCATTGAGGCGATGAGTTATTCAAAACCCGTAATTGCCTCAAATGTTGGTGGGATAATAGATGTGGTGATTGATGGTTATAATGGAATTCTGGTCAAGGATAATGACCCGCAAGCACTTGCTCTGGCAATAAAAAAACTTGCTCAAGACAAAGAACTATGCAAAAAACTTGGTGGGAATGCAAAGAAGAGTATTGACGAAAGGTTTAATTGGGATAAAATAGTGTCTAAATTGATAGGATTATATGAAGCAGATAATTGAAGCATTATTGATTGCAACTGACACGCCGCTCAGTTTAGAGCGGATTGCAGGGATTATTAATTCCTCTGAAGAAGAGGTAAAAAAGAATCTTGAAATTTTGAACGAAGAGTATAAACAGACCGGCAGGGCATTTGAGATAAAAGAAGTTGCGGGTGGATTCCAGATTTATACCCTTCCTGAATACGCAGATTATGTTGGAAAATTAAAACAGAAAAAAGAAAAATTGTCAAAGGCAGCACTTGAGACACTGGCAATCATTGCTTATCACCAGCCCATAACCCGTGCTGAAGTAGAAAAGGCAAGGGGTGTTGATTGCTCCTATATCCTTGAAAGTCTCCTGGAAAAAGGATTGATAAAGACCTCTGGCAGATTGCCTACACCAGGAAGACCCATAAAATATGCAACAACAAATGAATTTTTAAGATATTTTGGAATCCGTGACTTAAGTGAATTACCCAGAGAAGAAGATTTTGCTGAACCCGCAATTGAGACCCCACCAAGCTCACAATCTGTTCAGGAAGCAGGTGCTGAAGAAAAACAGGAAAAGATTGATGAAGGGATAGAAGAAGAATTTAAGGACATCAAAGAGGATGGATAATTGGTAAGAAACAAGTTCTTTGCAGATATCTTTCTTATTCAGGAGTGCATCACTTTAGTGATGCAAAGTGAAAATAATAATTATATCGGCGTTGGAAACGCCTCCCACATTTTTAATTACATAGCGAGATATTTCTTTTGCTGAAAAAATCTTGAGTTTTTATGAATATTAAGGATGAGATAAGAGAATTTCTAAAGAATTATAATATCAAAATTATTGGGTTTGGAACTGTTCCCGAGAAGGTAGAAATACTTGAGATTAAGAAAAAATATCCCAGGGCAATTGTATTCGGTTATCCAATCTCAGAAGGTGTCTTAGATACAATAAAGGATTCTCCGACATTGATTTATAAGCAACATTATAAAACCGTAAACTGGCTTTTAGACCAGACAGCATACCATCTTGTGCGATTTATAGAAGAAAAGGGATTTAGTGCCCTTGCCATTCCTGCATCCCAGACCGTTGACTGGCAGAATCAAAAAGGGCATATATCACATAAGGTTCTTGCGGTTGAATCCGGGCTTGGATATGTTGGCAGAAGTGGATTGGTGATAAATCCTGAGTACAGTGCAAGGGTCAGGTATATTTCTATACTCACCGATATTGAATTTGAACCTGATAAGAAAGTAAATGGGGATTGTGGAGCTTGCCGGAAGTGCATAATCGCCTGCCCTGCAGGCGCAATAAGTGAGCAGGGTGTTGATTTAAAAAAATGTCTTGCAAAATTAAAAGAATTTGCGAAGATGCCAGGAATAAGTCAGTATATCTGTGGGGTTTGTGTGAAGGTGTGTAATGGCAGAGATTAAAGAGCCACAAAAAGTCCTTCCATTCGCAGGTTTGATATATGTTAAAGATTTTTCTGTTGAGACTGCACTTGGAGAATTCAGGCAAATGCTTGGTAATGTGATAAAAAAATCTGAAATCATACCATTTACTCATACTACATATTACAATAAAGAAATGGGAGATAATCTTTTGAGACAGTGGGTTTTGTTTGAAAAACTTGTAAGCCCGGATTTGCTGATCGAGATGAAACATAAGAGTAATGAGATAGAAAAAAACTTTTTAAATAAAAATGGCGGCAGAGTGATAAATATTGATCCAGGATTGATTTCACTGAGCAATATAATACTCGCATCAACAAAGAATTATTCCCATAGAATCTATCTTGGTAAGGGCATATATGCAGAAGTCACCCTTATTTATAAAGACCATCAATTTAAGGCATTGGAATGGACATATCCGGATTACCGTGAAGAAAAGGCATTAAAATTTTTTGATGAATGTCGTGGTGTGTTAAAAAAGTAGTCAGTAGCCAGCAAAATCTGCCATTTATCTTCACAGGTTTTAGTTTCTTTCATAAAACAAGAGAAACAAAGGACAAAAAGATATGGCTATTTCAACAGATATTTCTCTAGAAATAATACCACTGCCTGTTGATAGAAATCACGGTTAAACTTTTTGCTGAATCCATGTCCTTCATCCTCAGCAAGCAAAAACCATACATCAACATTGTTTTTTCTTAATGCTTCAACAATCTGTCTTGCTTCATTGACCGGCACCCTGGGGTCATTGAGTCCCTGGACAACAAACAAAGTCTTTCTTATTTTATGGCTATTTGTTAGTGGCGAAATCTTTGTAAGAAAATCACGCATCTTCGGGTCTCGTTCATCACCATATTCAGTCCTTCTCAAATCCTTACGATAATCTGCTGTATTCTGTAAGAATGTAACAAAATTGCTTATACCACAGAAATCTATGCCACATCTTAGTCTTTCTGAATAATGAACCATACAGGCAAGAACCATGTATCCACCATAAGAACCACCTACAACTGCGATTCGCTTTGAATCAAAATCTGATTTTTTTTTAACCCAATCAAGGAGTTTGCCGATATCCTTTACAGCGTCTTCACGCTTATAACCATCATCAAGGGTTAAGAATGTCTTTCCATAGCCGGATGAACCACGAAAATTTGGACAGATAACTGCACAACCCAGTTCATTCACATAATACTGAATCATTGGTGAGAATGCAGGGATATACTGCCCTGATGGGCCACCATGTAGATCAATTATCACTGGATATGGTCCTGATTTTTTAGGCTTGTAAACATAGGCAGGAATCGTTCTTAGTTTGCCATCTACACTGTCAAATGTTTCGTAATAGAATAAATCAGGTGCCACAAAACGGGTGGTATCAAGCCCGGCAATCTCAGAGTAGGTCCAGCGTATCAATCTTCTATTTTTGAATTCTAATGAATAAACATCGCTCGGCGCATGATATGTATTAAGAGTCAGTGCAAGGCTTTTTCCATCAGGTTTAAATTTAATCCCACCAACCCAACCAATGGGCAGGTTTATCAAATTGATTTTTCTCGTTGAAACTTCAAGAATGTATAATTTGCCAGTTCCATTTTCATTGCTGACAAACGCTATCGTATCACCATTCGGTAATAAATCAAAGGTTACGATATCCCAGGGGATGTTTTTGGTCAAAATCTCTTTTTTGCCGGTCTTTATATCATAATAGATAAGTTGATTGAATTCACCAAATTCATCAGATATGTAGAAAATTCCTGTATCACCTTTTGCCCAACGTGCAATATCATAGGAAATTTTCTTATCTATGGGATTGAGCTCTGTTAGATTATTGGTCTGAATATCAAGGATAAAGAGCTGGGATTCATTTGCCGAGATATATTTATGAAGGAGTAACCTTGTATCATCAAAAGACCAGTCAACCGGGCTCCAGTCTCCTTCAACTTTTAAAATCAATTTATGACTCTTTTCACCAGTCAAATCCCCAAGGTAGATATCAAAATCTTTGTTATTTCTCTTTGTGCTTGTGAAAGCAAATTTATCACCCTTTCTTGACCATAGATAATAGCCGTATTTGGTTTTTCCATCGGTGAGAATATCATAGGCACCAGTAAAATAATTACCTAGATTTTAGCCCAATTTTCTCACTAGGTCCAGAACTATTGATTTTT
>JBNAVN010000014.1:0-49085 GCA_049700315.1 bacterium | reverse complement strand
AATTCCACCTTATTTGGCGATGCCAAAATGTCATCTTTTCGCTGAACCAGGACACCGACATACAATTCCAATCCAACAAATATTGTCTGGCAGGATAGTGGATATAATGATATTATGGGGACTTATATCTCTGACCTTGACCAAGATTTCCACAAGGAGATGCTCTTTAGTTTCTGTACAGAGAATCCACCTCCTCAAAGATGGTATGATTGCATATATGAAAATACCAATGACAATCAATACTCTTTGGTATGGAAGGATACGCTATATGGTCTTATTTACTGTGTGATTGGAGATTTTGACTCGGATGGTAACAAAGATTTTATTGCAGTCCATAATGTACTTACGTGGGAATGTGTAGGAAATGACGCGTATCAATTAGTGTTTTCTGATGAACAGCCACAGGCTGATTACATTTTTTCTGGAAAAGATATGGATAATAATGGAAAACCTGAAATATTGATCTTATGCGTAAGTTATTTTTATGGTCATACCTGGCTTTATTGCTATGAAACCGTAGGTGATAACAATTATGAGCGATTTTTGATTGATTCTGTAACAGATCTCTGGTATTCCTTATGGCTTGCAAGGAGTGCTTGCGGTGACATTGACGCTGATGGCAAAGAAGAAATCGTCTGGTCAACTTTCAATCAGTGGCATATATATAAGGCGACCGGTATTCATCAATATCAAAAAATCTACAGTAGTGACTGGACATTCCATGATTCCAAATTGGTGAATGTCTATGACTTAAACGGGAATGGTTATCCTGAGGTTATTGAATCCTGGTCTCAGAATGGCACACCTTTTCTTGAAGGCACCATCATCTGGGAGATTCAGGGGGTAAAGATTTTACAGCCAAATTATGGTTATATCTTACACCCTGGAGAAAATTATCAAATCATCTGGCAAAAGTTTGACCCACCAGGTGCCGATTCATTCGCACTCTTTTTCTCATCCGATAATGGCAATACCTATGATACGATTGCAATGGGGATTCCTGGCAATGATACAACCTATCAATGGATTGTGCCTGATATTATCTCTGATTCCTGTAAGATAATGATATGGGCATATGGTCCACCAAGACCCGGTGAAAATAGACCCCGTGGTGTTGCCTGGGATTTTGGAGATTTCAAGATAAGACCACTCGGGATTGAAACGGATAAGGGATATGAGATAAGGCATATGAGTTTGAAAATTTTACAGAATCCGGTATCAGGAAGAAATCTTAAAATCCAGTATGCAATTCCCAGACCAGGAAAGGTAAGACTTGTGGTTTATAATGTCTTAGGACAGGTTGAAAGAATTTTGGTTGATGAATACAAACCTTCTGGTATCTATGAATCAAATTTTGATCAAAATCTGCCCAATGGTATCTATTTTATTCAGCTCCAGACCCAGGAAAAAATCCTAACGCGTAAAATCATAAAATTACGATGACCATTTTTTAGAGCATCTTCCCACTTAAGAGCATCTTCCCACTTACGAAGTGGGGGAACAGGATAAAAAAGGATGGCAATAAGTTCTGAAATTTCAAAAATTTTTACCCCCACTTCGTAAGTGGGGGTAAGGTTTGAAGAATCTGTTTTAAGTCTTTTATGGGGCTTGACTAACAAAGCAATTTGGATAAAATCTTTTTGACAGGAGGCATTATGGAAATAATTTGTTTGCTTTTGATGGTTATTGAACCTGAAGTGTATCTCTGTAATCCAGTGAACACTCCATATGGAGTGATTCTGACAAATAACTATTGTAATAACCTCTATTTACTTTCAGAAGGTGGTCTCAAAGAAATCTATACAGGACCAGGATGCGGAAGGTATTGTACTGTATCTTATGATAAAAACAGGATTGGTTTTAAGATTATTGATGAAAATGGGATGCAAATTCCAGCAATTTATGATTTAGAGACCCATAATATTCATAAACTCCATTCTCCTGTTTACCAGGCAGGTCAGGTGAGTTTCTCAAAGAATGGGAAGGTCGCATTTACAATCGGTGAAGAGTTGATTGTCCAGAATAAAGGAGAAATAAAAAAATATAATTTAGGTGTCTATGCAAACCTCTGCCCTATCTCTCCTGATGGGAATTTTGCGGTATATAACGATAATAAAGACCAGTTATACATCTTAAATCTTTTTGATAACAATAGAATCTGCATAACCAATGATAAAAAAGGATATTTCTATCCGCTGTGGTCACCAGATTCAAAATTGATTGCCTATTCAAGTCTTGATGGCTTTATTATGGTTTATGATAGAATAGAAAATTGCACTTACAAAATAGATGAAGGAAGGAGCTTTAAATGGTCTCTGGATAGCAGATATTTAATCTATCATAAGACTTATTCTGATGGTCATACATTGACCAATTCAGAATTATTCATTGCAAAATATGATGGCTCTGAGAAGATTCAACTCACCAACACTTTGGAAATTTTTGAAATGGATCCTGATTTTGTTGATATCAACAGGATAATCTACCACACATTTGAAAGGCAGGAGATATGTTGCGCAGAAATAGAAAATTTCAGGATGAAAAATTCCAAGGTTTTATTCAAATGTGATAAACCACTAAAGATAAATTATTTTAATATTGCAACTGATTTTGGCATCAGGGATTCAATAGATGTTCCTTATGTTCATCAGGTCTATGATACACCAGACTGGCACAATGGACACTGGTCCTGTGCACCAACGACCGCAATAATGGCGATTGCATATTATCGTAAACTTCCTTACTGGGATTGCTGGTGTTCTTCTCCATACGGACATACAAGCCATTTTGGGAACTATATTTGCTCTCAATACCAGTATCGTGAAGTTACATATGATTTAGTAGCCCAGGATGCAGGTGGGAATGACGCCTGGGGTGGGTATGGATATATGTGGTATAACGGCTATTCACCCTATTCAAGAATGTATAACTATTTGACATATCATGCATTAAATTCCTGGGTGGATGATTCGCCGACCTGGGAGGAAACCCAGGCTGAAGTTTCAGCAGGTTGGCCCTATTGTATGTGTGTGGGTTTGACAACTGCCGGTCATCTTGTTCTTGCTGTTGGTCAGGTTTTGAACTGGCATACGCTGATCTTCAATGACCCTTACGGTAACAAGAATACGCCTGGCTATCCGAGTTATGACGGAAAATATGCACGATATGACTGGCCTGGATATAATAACGGTTATCAAAATCTCAACTCGGTCTATTGGTGCAGGGGTGCGCGTGGTTCCTGGCCTGCACCGGTTGATACAATCGTAGATGATTTACAGATTCGCTATCCAGGAGAGCCTTATGGTTTTTATATGTTTACTAATTCACCTTCAACAATGAGATTTTACCATGATAATCTATCTGGTTATAATGGACACTTCTGGTGGACATATACAACAATTTCGGCAGATACCTGTTATGTAACCTGGACACCGCACTTGCCTTTTGCAGGAACTTACGAAGTGCTTGCGTACATTCCATCAATAAATGCAAATGCCAATGCCCGATATAAGGTGTATTATGCAGGTGGTAATCAGACTGTATATATAAATCAAAATAACTATTCCAATCAATGGGTCTCACTCGGCACATTTCCATTCAATGCTACAGGTGGTTATGTGTATCTTGGAGATGCATCAGGATCATCAATGCAAAAAATTGCATTTGATGCAGTAAGATGGCATTTTGCTGAGCAGGCAATAAAAGAAAAAAGAATGGAGAATCCAGGCAGAATATCGTTGCTGAATTCCGTAGTAAAAGATATAATTAAATTGAAATTATACAATGCGGAAAATGGAAATGTTGAAATCTCAATTTTTGACATTGCAGGTTCCCTTGTTTACTCAATGACAAAGAATATCTCATCAGGCATATCAACTCAACAGATTGATGTTTCATTCCTTCCAACTGGTGTCTATTTTATGTATATCGCTGATGGAAATTCAATTTATAGAGAAAAATTTATCAAGATTCGTTGAAAGAATAATCTATGTTTTTAATTCCTTCTATCTATAGTTTCACCAGTTTCGCGGATTGCACAAAATCATTCGTTCTCAAAACGATAAAATAGACAGTACCACTGTTAAGCCCACCTGGTAATATGTATTGATAATGTGCAGGTGCAAGGTTGACATTATCAATTATAGTTGCAACCCTCCTGCCGGTTGCATCCAGGATTGATAGCGTTGCTGTAGCATGCCAGTCAATGTTAAAATTGATGACTGCGTTCTCCTTACATGGATTAGGTTGAACGTTCAATCTAATCTTTGATGCAGATACTTTTTTGCCTTCTTCAATACTGGCGAGTCCAATATCAATTTTGTATATACGATTATATGTTCCGCCAGTTGTTGTCCACAAATACCCACCACCGAAATCAACGCCCTGCTGGAAATTCCAGCCCGGGACATAGCCTGGTGCGTCATACCAATTAAGTATCGCACCGCTGATTGTATCAATCTCATAGACACGGCCATAACCCTGGTGTCCAGCCCACAAATGTCCATCTGCAAAACCTAATCCACGCGGGTCAGAAGAGTATGGTGCGTTAAACGGTATTGATCTTACAGTGTCACCCGTGGTGGTCATTTTATATATGCGCCCGCTTTCTTCTCCAACCCAGAGATAGGCACCATCCCATGCCAAGCCATTGGTATGCCCGGCAAAAGGAGGATCATAAGAAGCCATCAGTGCAAAAGATGCAGTATCATATTTGTATATGGAATTAGTCTGCCAGTGTGATACCCATAGATATGTGCCATCAAAAGCCATATCCCTGTCACCGTAGGTTGGGTAAAAAATATTTACAACCTGATGGTTTTGTGGGTCTATACGCGCAATTCTTGGTGACCAGGCATAATTATTCCAGATATATCTCCCATCAAATGCAAGCCCCATAGAATAATCACAGAATCCAGGTGCAAAAGAATCAACAAC
Organism: bacterium; assembly: GCA_049700315.1. Classification (GTDB taxonomy): domain Bacteria; phylum Hydrothermota; class Tepidihabitantia; order SM23-42; family JAOAFX01; genus JAOAFX01. Next base: position 44,150 of record JBNAVN010000014.1, on the reverse strand, counting down.
GACGAATACTCTGCCTTGATTTTCAGTTAAGAAGTTGTTCTCGGAACCGATCATAACACCGTCTCGGAAATAATCCTGTCCTGCAAAACCAATACAAAAAACCGATAAAAGAGTACCGATAAAAATCTTCATAATATCTCCTTTTGATGATATTATAACAATATTTAAGTTTATGTCAATACGAATCGCATTTTGAAACCGTATGATGACAGACCAAATTTAAATAAGGGTTACACAGTTATTAAGGGTAATAGACGATACTGCGTTTCCTGCGATTCTCTTACTGCATTGCCTGCAACTGATACAAATGATAATAAATTCCCTTCTTTGCCAATAATTCCTGATGGTTTCCAACTTCCTTTATCTCACCCTTATGCAGGACATATATCCTATCCACATCCTTTATTGTGCTTAAACGATGGGCAATGATTATCGCAGTCCTGTTCGTAATCAATTTCTTTAATCCATCCTGGATGTATTGCTCGGTCTCTGCATCAATGCTTGCCGTTGCCTCATCCAGAATCAAGATTTTTGGATTGAATGCCAGGACCCTTGCAAATGAAAGCAGCTGACGCTCACCAGTAGAAAGCGTGACACCCCGCTCCATAACAACTTCATCATATTTATGAGGAAAACGGTCTATGAATTTATCTGCATTGATATATGCTGCAATCTCCTTAACCCGGTCATCTTCAATTGGCAGATTCAATCTGATATTAGATTTTATATCACCAGAAAATAAAAATACATCCTGCATCACAACACCAATCTTTGACCTCAATGACTCAAGTTTTATATCCTTTATATCAATCCCATCAATCAAAATCTTCCCTTTCTGAATCTCATAAAATCTTGAAAGTAGACTGATGATTGAAGTCTTACCCGCACCGGTAGGACCAACAAATGCAACCCGTTCTCCAGGCTTAATCTTAAAAGAAACCTCTTTCAATACCCATTCCTTTTCATCATAACTGAACCAGACATTCTGAAATTCAATCTCACCTTTGACATCAGCGCGTTCTATCGCCTCAGGATGTGAAGTTATCTTAATTTCTTCATCAAGCAACTGAAATATTCTTTCACTTGATGCCATTGCAGATTGTAGTATTGTATAAGATTCGGTCAACTCTCTTATCGGTCTGAAGAACATTTCCACATAAGTCAAAAAGGCGACGAGGATTCCCAAAGAAAGATTTCCAGTTATCACACGACCACCACCGTAATAAAGGACAAGGCCGATTCCGAGTGAACTTATTACTTCAATCAGGGGTCTGAAAAATGACATAAGTGTCACTTCTTTTAGGTTTGCTGAAAGATAATCTCTATTTATTTCATCAAATTTTTTCTGGCTCTCTTTTTCATTGGCAAAGACCTTTATCACCCTCATACCCGATATATTCTCCTGCAATGTGGCATTCAATCTTGCGAGTTTGCGACGCACAAGCCGATAAATATCCCTTGCCTTTATCCTGAAATAAGATGTCAATACTACAACGAGTGGAACAACTATAAATGTTATCAATGCAAGTCGCAGATTGACCCAAAACAATATGATAACAATGCCAACAAGAAGAAGAATATCCCTCACCAATGTGGTAAATACACTTGAAAGTGCTTCATTTATTGCCTCAACATCATTTGTAGCACGGGTGACAAGTCTTCCCACTGGATTATGGTCAAAGAATGCAAGGTCTAAATCCTGGAGTTTCTGGAATATTTTCATTCTTAAGGAGTGCATGAAGAGTTGTCCTGCATACTGCATTAAAAAAAGATGTATAAAATTGACCACCACACCGATAAGTATGATGCCCAAAAAAATGATTGCCATTCGCAATGTGCCGTTCAAATCATTCTTTCTTATTTTCAACAAATCCTGTGCACCAATCTCTGTCAACTTATCATAAGGTGCAATCACAAGATTATCATACTGTTCAAAGACTGCGGAATTCTTTTCCATCAAAATCTTTGCTTCTTCATCAATCTCGGTTTTATAAAGATAGAAATACCTCTCTTTTGATAATAGATTATCTTTCTGCCATTTGTGCACAGTATCCGGTGAGACTTTTGAAAGCTGTGATTGTGTAATGAAATAGAAATCCTCCGAAAGATTTGGTAATTTTTTATCATATTCAACCTGAAGTTTATAACCAGTCTTTGTGATATACCGGTCAATCGTAAATCTCATAATATTGGGAAAGATGAGTTCAACAAGTGCCGCAATGATCAAAAGAACAAAAGAGATTATTAAATATTTGAGGTAGGGTTTGAGTAAACTGAGTAATCGGCCAATTATCTTACGGTCAAATACCCTGCCCAATTCTTTCTCTTCTATGTTGAATTCGTGCATCATTTTAGCACCAACCTCATATCTTCTCCAATTTCATCTCAAGTTGCTGGGTCCTGTAGATACTGTAGTACAGTCCGCGTTGTTTTATTAATTCCTGATGGGTTCCTTTTTCCACAATCCTTCCTTCATCAAGGACAATGACTATTTTTGCCTCTTTAATCGCAAAAAGACGATGCGAAATGATTATGGTTGTGCGATCTGTCATTTCAGACCTCAAGTTTTTAACAATCTTCTGTTCGGTATGGGCATCTACTGCTGAAAACGCATCATCAAGGATTAAAATTGGCCTTTTCAGAATCAATGCCCTTGCCAGGGCAATCCTCTGTTTCTGTCCACCACTCAAGGTAATCCCCCTCTCTCCAACAATCGTCTCAAAACCCTTGGGAAATTCCATAATCTCATCGTATATCTCAGCAATCTTTGCAACCTTCTCCACTTCACTGAATTCTGCCTTCTGATTTCCAAAAAGGATATTCTCTTTTATTGTTTCAGAAAACAAAAATGTATCCTGAGGCACGAATGCGATATGCCTTCTCAGGTCATCAAGTCTATATTCTTTTATGTCAACCCCATTGAGCAGTATCACACCTTTCTGGGGTTCATAAAGTCTGAGCAATAAATGAACAAGGCTTGATTTACCTGAACCAATCGGGCCTGTGATTCCAACAAAAGAACCCGCATCTATATCAAGTTCAATATCCTTCAGTGCTGGTTTTTCTTTTCCCTGATATATGAAACTAACATTTTTGAACTCAATCTCTGCCTTTTCTTCAGGGATTGATTGCTCCCCACCCTTTATTGTTGACATTGTCCTGAATATACGATTCAATCTGCTCTGGGATGCAGCGCCGCGTTGAAACATATTTATTGCCCTGCCGATTGCCATCATTGGCCAGACCATCATCTGTAAATAGACCATAAATGCAACAAAAGAGCCTACTGATATCGCACCGATGATAACATACCTGCCACCCAGCCCAAGGACAATCACCTCACCAATACCTGCAAGTCCCATAATAATGGGAAAGAACAGGGCAAGGATTTTCCATAGTCTCATATTTTTATTCACATAATCCTGGCTTGCACCATTGAATTTCTCAGTCTCTGCATCTTCCTGCACAAACAATTTAACAACCCTTATCCCGGAAAGATTTTCCCTCACCCTTTCAGTCAAATCAGAAAATGATTCCTGGACCTTTTCAAATAATCTATGAATAAAGCGACCAAAGTATGTAGAAAAAAAAGTTATAAGCGGAAATGGCAATAAGGCATAAAATGTGAGGCGCGGACTGATCAAGATCATCATCACAAGTGATGCAATACCCAGTGCAAATATATCAACCAAAATCACAAGTCCAAATCCAATGGACATACGGATCGCATTTATATCATTCACGGCGTGCGCCATCAAATCACCGGTCTTGTGCGTATCAAAGAAACTTATATCAAGTGTGGTCAAATGATTAAAAAAATCTTCTCTTAATTCTTTCTCTATCTTGCGCGCCGAACCAATAAGTAAATAACGCCACCAGAATCTGCCAAAGGCAATCCCCACCGCGATCAACATTATCAATAAGAAATAGTGACCGAGCAGACCCGGAGTCGCCTTTCCCTGGGCAAGGGCATCAATTGCAAGTTTCAAAACCCTTGGCACAAACAGTTGCAATAAGTCAATGATGATTAAGGCGATAATGCCGATAATAATCTGCCAGAAATATTTTCTAAAGTATTTCTTTAATGCAACCAGTTCACGCATTGCGATATTTCTCTATTACCATAACTTTTCCTTCTTTCCGCCTGGCCCACCATAGATTCCCATATCTGACCTTGAACCATCCAGATCAATGATTAATGAGTCACCAGCATCAATACACGGTGAATTTTGTTGCAAAACAAAACTTTTCTGATCAAATTTTGGGTCAGCAGATATATTTCCATATTTGCCGGTCAGGTCAGGAATGCCCTGATAATTACCTGCCTTGTTCTTCCAGAAGTCATTAAACTTGATTGGGAATTGTTCAAATATTCCATTCATCCAGGCACCAACACATGGACATACCCATTCTTCTTTCCAGCCGTTATCAGCAACGATATTGTTTTCAAAAATACCGACCGAATTTGAATCCCACACTGCAAATCCACAATTTCCATTGTGGTATATGACATTATTCATGATTTTCATATATGTATTGCCCGTGGCAATGATTCCCCAGCCCAGATTGTCAAATACTGCATTATTCATAACAACCGCAATTGAATTCCCAAAGCACCCTATCCCTTTCCAGTATTCAGAGATAAAATTACAAAATATAAGTGCAGATGCATCCCAGGTAATTCCGATTCCTGCACCCCTTCCTTTTTTAATGATATTGTCAGCAATCACTGCACTTGCACCACGATAAAGCGCAATGCCATCCCAGGTATTGTTATAGATAAGGCAATTGCTGATATAAATCTCTGCACCTTCCCTGCCAAAAATTCCACCAACGCCCACAACTACGGTGTCAATCCTATGAGTATTGTTAATCACTGCTATGTTGTTGACGATAGCCCGACTTTCTTTGATAACAATCCCTGCGTCAGTTGCATTACCATCAGAACTCCTCTTACCTCCGGTCACAGTCAAATTTGAGATATAAACATCGCAATTTTCAAAAAGCAGACCATATCCAGCGTTCGTGACCAAAATTGTGCTATCCCGGTTCTCACCTATGATTACGAGCCCTTTGTCTTTGATATGGAATCCAACAGTCGTCCTCACTTCAGTCAGGGGTTCAACACAATTCCCGCATATATTTTCAATATACTCCTCTGCATTCGCATTATAAATACCATTTTTTACAAAAATCGTATCTCCAGTCTTTGCCATGATAAAAACAGAATCAAGATTCATACCAGGCATAACCGATATGAAATTGTTAATTAACACCAGGAATATTATCATAATTTTTTATGTATCCGTTATTATATCTAATTTCCAGATTATTGCAATATATTTATGAGATTATTTAAAAACCTTGCAATATTTTCTGCCTGTCTGAAAATATTGATGCCTGACAAATCTTTGAAGAAGTTAAGTCTTCGTGATTTCCATACCATCATTTCATCGTTTCTACAATTGTTGAAATAATGAATTGATATTACAAAAATGACATTTTGAATAGATTCACTGCAATGATATTTTAAGAAGTCTGTGTATTTCAGGTAGTAGATAATTAGTCAATATGGTATTTCGCAAACTGGTCTTTCGTACAGATAAAGGACTCTTTACCTATAAATTTCAAATTTTTTGCAAGGACGCCAGAGGGACACAAAGATAAGACCTTACCTAAAGAGCCTTATGATTCTTGCTGAATAGCAGATAAGATCACTTTTGATTCAAATCGGTCCATTGACTTCTAAAAAAATTTCTATATAATGATTTTTAATACAGGAGGTCAAATGCTATTCAATATAAGTGAAGGAATGAAGAAAATTTTGAATATAAGCAATCTAATGTTCATCTTAGCAATAACATCCCCCCTATTTGCCCAGATTACTGATAGTCTAGCTGAAAAACAGGCGCCAAGGGTTTTTATTGACTACGAATTGTTTGATATGGATTTTATCAAGAATGAAATCCCTTATGTGAACTATGTAATTGAAAGAAAAGAAGCGGATATTTATGTCCTGATCACAACCCGGACAACGGCTGGAGAAGGGACAGAATACAGCGTATTTTTAATCGGGCAAAAAGATTTTTCAGGAATGTGTGATACCCTGAAGTACTATGCACTCAAATCAGATTCTGATGATACAATCCGGAGGGAGATTACTAAAAAAATCAAACTCGGGCTCGTCAGGTATCTTGCAAAGACAAGCATCGCTGAAAAATTGTTGATAACATTGCCTGAAAAGAAAATTACTTTAAAACCGAAAGACCCCTGGCACAACTGGGCATTCAGTATTGACCTCTATGGATATTTCAGTGGACAGCAAAAATACAATTTCAACAATATCAATACTACTTTCTCAGCGAACAAAACTCTTGAAGAATGGAAAATCTTGAATTATCTTTCTTATTATTATAAGAAAAATATTTATAAAATAAATGATTCAACGATTGAGAATGAATCAGAAAGTTATAGTGGTTCAACGAATCTGGTCATAAGTCTTGGTGACCATTTCTCTGCTGGTTATTATCTATCATTCTATTCATCCACTTATGAAAATATTCTTATAAGCAGTGGGTTTTCACCTGCCATGGAATACAATTTCTACCCATACAGAGAATCATCAACCCGAAAACTTACCTTTTTGTACAACTTAGGATATGTCTATTATGAATACTACGATACAACCATATTCAACAAATTACAGGAAAAATTATTCAAACAATCCGGCTCAATAGAAACCAATATCATTCAACGCTGGGGTTCAATCAGCTTAAGACTTACAGGTTCTCATTATTTTCACGATTTCAAGAAAAATCGCCTTACACTTTATAGTGACATTTCATTACCGATTATAAAGGGATTGTCATTCAAAGTTTATTCCTATGCCTCAATGATTCATGATCAATTGTCACTACCCAAAAAGGAATTGACTGAAGAAGAAATAATACTCCAGAAAAGAATCCTTGCTACGCAGTATTCATATTATCTATCCATCGGTCTCTCCTATACATTCGGTTCAATATACAGCAATATTGTAAATCCAAGGTTTTAGAACACTCGCATGATATCTAAGACATTTGCCCTATCAAGACAACAAACAATTCCATCTTGACTTTCTGAGAATTATTGATATAATATAGGCGATGGAAGAAAAAGCCATCAGGAAATCTTCCAGTATGGAAAATTACCTGACTCCGGAAGAAATCGTTTCCCGACTTGATCGCTTTGTTATTGGACAGTCTGCGGCAAAAAAGGCGGTTGCCATTGCCCTAAGAAATAGATGGCGACGTCAACGGGTAAAAGATAAGATAAGAGAAGAGATATATCCTAACAATATCATCCTTATCGGACCTACTGGTGTTGGTAAAACTGAAATTGCAAGACGACTCGCTGATTTAGCAAAAGCACCATTTGTCAAAGTTGAAGCCTCAAGGTACACTGAAGTTGGATATGTTGGCAGGGATGTTGAATCAATGGTTCGTGACCTTGTTGAAATTGCTGTGACTATGGTGCGTCAGGAAAAATTTCATGAGGTTGAAGAAAAGGCACGTCAGTATGCTGAGGAAAGAGTCCTTGATGTCATTCTTCCTGGTCCAGTGCGCGGCGATAAAAATGCTGAAGCAACGGATAATCAAACGCGCGAAAAGATGCGCAGCCTGTTAAGAGCAAAAAAACTTGACGACCGTAATGTAGAGGTTGAAGTTACACGGCGCACCACGCCATTTATTGAAATTTTTGGGCAGGCAGGCATTGAAGACTTCAGCATTGCCATTGAAGAAGCCCTTGGAAACAAACTGCCAAAGAAGAAAAAAAAGAAAAAAATGACTGTAAAAGAAGCCCTGAAATATTTTCAGATGGAAGAAACTGATAAACTGATTGATATGGATGAGGTGGTAAATGAGGCACGCCAACGTGCTGAACAATCAGGGATCATCTTCATAGACGAGATTGACAAAATCACCGGCGGTGGTATTACAAGCGGACCAGATGTATCAAGAGAAGGTGTTCAGCGAGACCTTTTACCAATTGTTGAAGGTTCAAGTGTAATGACAAAATATGGCATGGTGAAGACTGATCATATTTTATTCATTGCCGCGGGTGCCTTTCATAACAAAAAACCGTCAGACTTAATCCCGGAACTTCAAGGAAGATTTCCAATACGAGTAGAACTCTCCCCGCTTACGAAAGAAGATTTCTGCCGAATTCTTGTTGAACCAGAAAATTCTCTGATCAAACAATATTCAGCCCTTTTCAGCACTGAAGGGATCAAACTGGAGTTTACTGAAGATGCCATAGATGCGATTGCCGACATCGCAGCGAAGGTGAATGAATCAACTGAGAACATTGGAGCACGCAGATTGCACACAGTTATGACAAAACTCCTTGAAAGCTTATTGTTTAGCGCACCGAACATAAGTGTCAAAAATGTCAAGATCAATGGTGATTATGTGAACAAAACGCTATCTAACATAGTTAAGGATGTTGATATGTCAAGATATATTTTGTAATTTATGGAAATAAGAGAACATATCTGAAGGATATGGAATTCCCCAGGGTGCTGTTGTATGTAGTTGATAACACTGACCAACAAATCTTTACGCCTGCTATTCAAATGTGCAAATTCTTCAAGAGTCAGCTTTTTGTATTATTTGTTCTTGAAGAACATCGGATTTCAAAATTGGCGTCTATAACTCACGAACGAATAGACTCCATAAAACAAAGGATTGAAGAAGAAGGCTGGGAAATGCTTTATATTGTTGAAGATGAAGCAGTAGAAAATGGAGTTAGAACCTCACTCCATATGGAAAATGGTTTGCCGACAAGGGTCATAAGAAGGTATCTTGAACATTACAGGATTAATTTGGTGTTAATAAAAAAACGCGAGGAGACAAAGAAAATCTTTGTTTCCTGCCCAATTCCAGTACTTGGTTTATAGATTGAACCTAAAGGGGGTGTAATGGAATTAAGGATTTCAAACTTTTTGAAGCCAGAAGCAGTAATTATGGAAATAAATGCCACAGAAAAACTGGCTGCAATAAAGGAATTGGTGGAATTTATGGTTGGCAAGAATATCGCGCGCGACCGTGAACAACTTTTTGAAGCCCTTGCGAAAAGGGAAAATCTTGAATCCACCGGCATCGGCGAAGGTATTGCCATTCCTCATGCCCGTACTGATGCAGTGAGCGACCTGGTTCTTGTCTTTGCGCGTTCTTCATCGGGCATTGATTTTTCTTCCATTGATGGTAAGCCATCTCACATTATCTTCTTAATCGCCTCGCCTGAGAATAAAAAATCAGAATATATTATTGCACTGGCAAAACTATCAAGACTTTTAAGAAGACTACCGGTCAGGGAACAATTGAAGAATGCCAGTAGCCCTCAGGAGGTTATGGAGATAATAAAGAAAAACGAGGAGTGATAGCATATCAAATGAATTTTAGATTTTTTATGAAAAAAAAGTATGGAGCAAGATTGTTTGTGCTGTTTTTTTTATTACTGGCACAGGTATCTGCAGAAAAAATCCTTATCCCTATGGACCTTTCTCAGACCGACCACCTCAAAGCTTATGGTATTGCCTTTCATGCACTGCAGTATGGAACAGTTGTAGAATGGTTACTTAATTATCGTGGTGGATCATTTTTGTTAGATTATAATTCAAAAATTGAAAAAGAATGCGCACTTGAAGGTGTCCGTACTGAAATAATTCAGCCTTCCCAGGTATTGGAAATTTATCAAACCATAGAGAGCAACAATATGGAATCAATATTGTTAGAAAAAGCACCCAGGATTGCGGTCTACATACCGGAAAATTTTGAACCCTGGGATGATGCCGTGACTCTTGCCTTGGAATACGCTGGAATCCCCTATGACCAGATCTGGGACGAAGATGTTTTGAAAGGCAAATTGACTAAATACGATTGGTTGCACCTGCACCATGAAGATTTTACAGGGCAATATGGAAAATTTTATGCATCATATCGGAACACTGAGTGGTATCAAGAAGAAGTGAAAAAAAATGAAGCAATGGCAAAGAAACTTGGATTTTCAAAAGTTTCCAAACTTAAACTCGCGGTTGCACTGGCAATCAAGAATTACATAAATCAAGGTGGGTTTGTTTTTTCAATGTGTTCAGCGTGTGATACCTGGGAAATCGCACTTGCTGCACAATTTACTGATATATGCCATAATGTATTTGACGGCGACCCCTATGATAACAATGCGAATAGAAAACTTGATTATACACAATGTCTTGCCTTTGAAAACTTTCAAGTCATCCTTGACCCACTGGTGTATGAACATTCTACAATTGATGTTGCTGTTGAAGCGGCACAGCGTGGTCCCAATACTTACTTTTCCTTATTTGATTTCAGTGCCAAATTTGATCCTGTCCCCTGTATGCTTGTCCAGAACCACACCTCTCTTGTAAAAGAATTTTTGGGACAGTGCAGTGGATTTAGAAAAAACACAGTAAGATCACAAATTCTTGTTTTGGGTGAAGTCAATGGTACTGATGAAGTAAAGTATATACATGGCAATTTTGGTAAAGGAACTTTTACATATCTTGCCGGACATGACCCTGAAGATTATCAGCATTTTGTAGGTGACCCACCAACCGATCTGAGAAACTATAAAAATTCCCCGGGCTATCGTCTGATTCTCAACAATGTTTTATTCCCGGCCGCAAGAAAGAAGGAGTTGAAAACATAGACCAACCAAGACTACAGATTCCATTAATTGAAATAATTGACCAGGCAATATTTGAATTCAGAGACCTGAGTGTTACAGAATTAAATTTAGATGAGAACAAATACTATAGAAACTTGACGATAACAAAGGCAAGAATAAAACTCAGCAAGAAAGCCATGGGCATAAGTGCTGACTTCAATGTCCACTTTGCAGCGGATCTTGTATGCGCTCGGTGCCTCAATCTATTCAGAAAGGAATTTGATGAAACATTACATCTTGATTATATTGCCGGCAAGGACCCACTATTATCATTAGAAAAAGTTGAACTAAAATCCGGTGATATAGATAGGGTGTATTACAGTGGACCGAATATTGATATCAGTGTAGGCATAAGAGAGGCAATAATCCTTGCTATGCCACCCGCACCACTATGCAAAAAAGATTGCAAAGGACTATGCCCTGTTTGCGGCAAGAATCTGAATCGTGAGAAATGTAACTGTAAAATACAAAAGACCGGGTTGTTTACTCCTGGCATAAAGTCGAAAAAATGATCGCGTTTTTCCTTCTGGCTTCCCTGTCCCTGGATACGATATTGAATGCACCAGAATTAAATAATTCCTTTTATGGCATCTATATGGTAAATCTGGATAGCCAGGATACTATCTTTGAACTCAATGCCAATAAATTATTTGTTCCTGCCTCAAATATGAAGATTATTACAACTTCGGCATCTCTATATTTTTTAGGAGCAAACTTTCGGTTCAAAACTCGACTTTTTCTACGCGGGGCAATAAAAGAAAAAAAATTGTACGGGGATATAGTTCTACAGGGAGAAGGAGATCCCACATTCAGTTTAGATAATATGGAAAGATTTATAAGCAAGATTGAAAATTATGGTATTAAAGAGATCACCGGTAGTATATGTATCGTGGATGATTATTTTGCCAATGAACGTCTTCCCGTTGGCTGGTCCTGGCATTATCTGGATGCAAAATATGCTCCGGAGATAAGTGCGCTCTCACTAAACAAAAATGTCGTATCAGTACGAATTCGACCAACAAATGTTGACGAATATGCCAATGTATCAATCTATCCGCAAACCAATTATGTGCAATTGGTCAATCGTATGAAAACCTCATCAACAAACGATAGTATCATAATTTTTAGAAAGCCAGAAGCAAATGTGATATTCGTTGATGGTTTGATTAGCACAAAGAGTGCCAGGGATATTGATGTTGCGGTGAAAGACCCTGGTTTGTTTGCTGGTGAATACCTGAAAGAAAGATTGATTGCCCGGGGTATAAAAATTACAAATCCTGTAACAAAAATCAGAACTTTTGAGATGTTCATAAATGACTACAAACTCATCGCAATTGATTCAATCCTTTCTGGACCGCTGAGCGAAATCATAAAAGAAACGAATACAGAAAGTGAAAATCTCTATGCAGAAATACTATTAAAAACCCTGGGTGCTCAGAAATACAAAGAAGGTAGTTTCAATGCTGGCCTCAATGCGCTCAAGGAATTCCTTGATATATGCGGGGTTGATACAGGTAACATTTCTATATGGGATGGATCCGGTCTTTCTAAACACAATCTCATATCACCTTCGGCATTGATATCAATCCTGAAGTTTATGTATCAGAGTAGGCTGTTCCAGGACTTTTACAGTTCACTGCCTGAACTAGGAAAAGGCACTCTAAAATCCCGTTTCAATGGTTTTTCTGATACCCTGCGTGCCAAGACCGGTGCGATACAGGCAAGTTCTTGTCTGAGTGGTTATGTAAAAATAAATGGAACACACTATGCATTCTCAATGCTCTTCAATAATTTTACCTGCAATTCAAAAAAGATCATAAATATTCAGGAGAAAATTATCCGTGCATTCTTTGAAGAAATGCGAAAGGATAATAGCAAAAATGTCAAAATTGAAAAACCTGCCGAGGTGATACAACATTGATTGATTTCAGAAAAAAACATCGTATCATACCACCACGAAAGCATTACCAGCCAATGCGATTTGTGGGTTTTGGTTTGATATTGATGATCGTCATAATCTTTATTCTATTTAAGTTGATCGTGAAATAGAAACTCATCAATTTTTTTAGTAGCCCATCATTCACATTGCTACATAATCTATCTAATGTTATACTCTATTTTCTGCTATCAATTCACCGACGACGTCTCCACATCCTCAAGAGAATAAAAATACCGATCAAGACAAATATTATTGGCCAGTCGCGGTAAAAAGAAAAGATAATAATGCCATAATTTGATGCCCATATCCACAGGCCAATCAGTATCAAAAATATCGCCCAGTATAAACTACATCCCATTTTGCCTCCAATCTGTCTATTTCTTTTGTTTCCTTTCTAAAATTACATTGCCATGATTATTCTTTATTTCAATCTTTGATTCTGGTGCATTAAGGATACCCCTTAGGTAGTTGGGTTTCTCGGTTGCATTTTTCAAAGCCAAATCACATCTCACACTACCGCGTACACTTGTCAATTCAATTTCTGCTTCAACACTATCATCAATTCTCAAAATCACATCACCGGAGCGCGCTCTTATATCAATGCCATCCACTCTTTCATATTCAAGTTCAACATCTCCAAAGACAAACTCACCTTCAAAAATCCCGCTCAATCCTTTACCATCAATATCTCCGGATACTGACTTTATTTCAATCTTTCCATCAATATTGTTCAATGTCAGATTTCCTGATATTCCTTTAACCTCAATATCAATTTTCTTTGGGACATCTATTGTTACATCACCGCTGATGGTCTTGACCAGCAATGCATCACCTTCTTCCAATATTTTGGCAATCCCGTCCTTTCTTATCACAAATTCAGCCGTATCTATTCCATTTAGCTCTAAATCTCCACTTATGCCCTTGAATTGAAGTTTTTTCTTGCCTGAAACTTCAACTTTCTCGGTTGCGGTATGATCTTTGAATGAAGCATTCATTATGGAGCCCATCATATCCGACATCATATCAGAAAAAGACTCCATACCATGCATGAAAAAACCACGTTTTTTCTTTGTTTCTGATTCATTGATTGCTTCAAGAAGTCGCGCTGCCTCTTCAGCATTGATCTTACCTTCTTCAAGGAGTCTTAGGATTTTCATCTTTTCATTCAATATACACCTCCACTCGTTCATCCTTTTCAGTATCATCCACCTCAACAAGATTAAATCTGCCGCTGTCACCGATATCACTGAGAATCTTGTCAATCATCTCTGGTGTAAACTCATCCAGCGACAATTCCTTCCCTTTTATGTTCATTTTAATTCCTTCAGGTGCAAGTCCCTGAAATGTCGTTCCAAGTTTCAAGAATAATTTCAGGGCATTAATGGGCATATCAACCTTTACCTTGGGTTTTTCTCTATTTTTATCATAAACACGCACTTTCAAAAAATGCGATCTCCCTGTATCGTCCTTCAAAACACCTAAGAGACGCTCTGCCTCTTCCGGTGTTATCTTACCTTCGGCAACCATATTCAAGATTTTTCTTCTCTCTTCAGACATAAAACCTCCTATGGTCTGAAAATTTCTTGGTGCTAATTATCTTTTCACAAAATATTTAACCAATTGATACAAACCAACCAGGACAATGATCAATGGCCAATCACGGCGCCAGACTATATGAATGATACCTAAATTTGATGCCCATATCAGAGCCCCAATCACTATTAGGAATACGGCATCAAAAACAGGTATGATAAATAACTTCATTATTTGGAGCCCCCTTTTTTTCTGCTCTTCAATATTGCAATTGCTTCATCAACAGACAACTTCCCTTCAGCAATGGCATCAAGTGGGTCAATTGGCTCTTCGTAAGGTTTTAGATTCAGATTGTCTAACAGGTGCTCTATTTTGCCTTTGATTGTAGGATATGATACTCCCAATATTTTTTCAATATCTGTTATCTTGCCTTCAGTTCGCAGGAATATCATTAAGAACTCATAATCTTCTTCAGGCAACTGGCAGAATACGCAAGGTGAAAAGTCTTTTTTCACCCTTAAATCGCATCTTTTACATCTCAATTCACTGACAATCATTTCTTCCCCGCAAACGGGGCAATTCTTGACTTTTTTAATCATACGCATATATTATAATCAAATTTTTTAATCTATCAAGGGGTAAAATGAACAAAAATTAAGATATATTCAATTTTGCATTCAAACAAATTTGGGTTGACGCTTGAAATTTTGATTAAAATTGATGGAGGCGGCGGGAATCGAACCCGCGTCCAGAATGCTTCAGTGAACAGGACTACATACTTATTCCTTTTATGAATCTCCCCTGATCTTAACCAAAGGACAGGTTGATAAGGGCAAGCCTTTCAGAATAACCCAGTCAAACCCAAAGGCTAAGGAATGATAGGGTTTTGCCCATTATGACGCCTGTTCCCGGGTCGGGCAGGGCCCGGGTAGACGGACTGCATTTATTTATGCAGCCAGTGCGTATCCTGTGTTTGCAGGATGTTTTTTTCTCATGGTCGGATTAACGAGGTGGCCAGGACCCTCGGTATGCCCTATTTCACCCCATTCACTCTGTCAAAACCGTTCGCCCCCATATTTTTTTGACAACACAATCTATCAAATATATTATACCCTGATTCTCATAAGTGTCAAGGGTTGAGTGATAATCACTTTCCTACTTGCAACAAGGGAATGAAGTTCCTATCATAAGGAGCAATTACCACTGTATTGTTTGGCGATGTGTATAGGTGCTGGAGATTTTCAAGATATTTCCAGGACAGATATGCCCTGCCCCTATCGCCAACAAGTGATTGGGCAATGATCTGTTGTGCCTCAGAAATCCCGCTTGCTTCAATTTTCTTTCTCTCAGCTTCTTTCTTTTCCTTAAGTAATACAAACTCCATTTTTTGTGCATCCTGTTCTGCCTCAAGTTTAGCCTCAATTGCATTCTTCACCTTGGCTGGAAGGCTGATATTTCTCAGAAGAACCTTTTCCAGAACAATACCCCTTTTTTCAAAATCTCCGGTAAGTTGCTTCTCAATCTCTGTCTCCAGGTCTTTTCTCCTTTCTGCATATATTTCAATTGCCTGATAATTTGCAGTTGTGTTTCTTATAGCCGTGCGCGCTGCCGGTCTGACAATCTTTTCAATATAATCTGAACCAATCTTCTGGAATACATTTGCTGCCTCTTCAGGATTCAAATGGTACCAGACTGTCAGATCCATTTTGACCTCAAGGCCATCACTTGTCAATGCAGTGATTGCATCATCACCCTTAACCTGTCCTTCTTCATAGGCAACGGACATGGTATATGCCTGAGTTCTGATGCTCATAATGTGAAGATCAACAAATGGATTTACAATGTTCAGACCTTCAGACAGAGTTGCCTTTGTCAAAACCCTGCCAAATAGTATCTGGACACCGACCGAACCCGGCGGCACAATCCTTAATAGAGAAAAAAACACCAATAGACCACCGATAATACCTGCGCCCCAGGTGGCATACCTTCTAATGCGCAGTTTCTCATCCACCCTCCTATCTTCCTGTGTGACTTTATATATCGCACGAAAGATAAAGAGTCCGGCTATAAGCAATAAGCCAAGAATGAACATATAGACCTCCTTTTCACAATTTTACACAAAGGCACACAATTATCAAGTGGAGATAAGACCATCCAATCATAGAACAATCTGCCCGGTAATATTTTCATAAAAAGTTTACACCTTAACTTTAGAGACCAGAGATGTTAGAGTGATAACACACTAATACACTTTTCTCTTTTGTTATCTTGCCTTTTTATCCCTGTTGTGTATATTTATCTGATGTCAGCAGAAAAGGAGACAATTGAAAATGCAATAAATGGCGATGAAGAATCCGGTGAGAAAATCTTGAATATGTATAAATCCAGGATATTCAGTTATATTTTTAGGTTGGTCAGGAATTATGATGATGCTGAAGAATTAACATTTGAGACATTTATTAAGTTTTTCAAAACAATAAAATCCTATGACCGATCAAAATCTCTATCAGCCTGGCTACACAAAATTGCGCACAATATCGTAATTGACTTTTTCAGAAAGAATAAGATAGAGTATGAATACCTTGATGAAAGAGATTCCACTGTTGAAAATGTTGGGGAAAAATACGAAAGAGAAAAAACACTGCAGGCGATTGAATGCGCACTCCAAAGGCTTGCTCCTGTTGACCGTGAGATTGTAATTCTCTTTCACAAGGAAGAACTCTCTTACGAAGAAATAGGCAGAATTTTGAATCTGCCTATGACCACGATAAAGACCCGTTTGCATCGTGCAAGAAAAAAACTCCGATCAATGCTTGCTAGAAATGAATAAAAAACAGCAATCACTGAACACCTGCCATTACCTGCTGGTTATGATTATTGGTGAAACTTTTTGGGAAATTTTGCGTATTACTTAATGATGAGGCATAAAGAAATAGAGAATTTGATCCAGAAGAAACTGGATCGGGAGATCACTCAGGATGAAGAACTTTTCCTGTCTGAGCACTTGAAAGAATGTCCTGATTGCCATGCCTATCACCTTGAAATGGAACGAATAAAGGATGAGATAATGAATCTTACTGAGTTTTTTCCAAGGGCAGATTTCAATGCCCGGATCTTTGTTAAAATTGGTACCAAACACAGAAACTACTGGTACAAACTCATACCAGCATTTATCAGCGTGTATCTTACAAGTTTGATAATCCTATTATTTTCACCCCTGTTGAATCATCTTTTCCAGAAAGCAATCCTTGTTGTTCCTTATATCCTGCAGGTATCTGACAAAATTGAACTAACTTGTAAAGGGATTATGCTCCTTGCCCCATCTATTCTAAAACTCAACATAGTTCAATTTGCATTTGGATTTCTGCTCTGTTTGTTGGTATTTTATGTCTTCATCAAAACAATTAGCAATTTTAAGGAGGAAAAATGGGTCACGCAAGAACCCTATTAGTATTTTTCATTGTCCTTGTCTTTGTCACACCGGCAACCAGTCTGGTGTTAAGATCAGGCAAGGATGTTGTTATTGGTGCGAATGAGGTCATTGATGATGACCTCGTTGCAATGGGACGTTCGGTCAGAATTGAAGGGACAGTCAATGGCGATGTATATGCCTTTGCCCAGGAAGTGATAATAAACAACATAGTAAACGGAACAATATACAGTGGCGCTGCCCAGGTTAAAATCAATACAAAACAATGTCACAGTGCCTGGGCGTTCTGTGGTTCACTTGAGGCAAGTGGAAAAATAGAAGGGAATTTGATGTTCTTTGGTGGGCAGCTGAAAACAGATAATGCCACTGTTGTCAATAAGGATCTGATCGCCTTTGGCGGCGACATACAAATCAAGGGTGAAGTAAAGGGAAAAATCAAAGGCAATATGGGCAAATTTAATCTTGATGGAAAAGCAGGCAGGGTTGATATTGAGGTAGATGAGGCAAGAATCGGGTCAGGTGCATCTATTGCCGAAGACCTTGTTATAAGAAGCAAGAAAGAACCAGTTATTGATTCCAATGCGAAAATCTCGGGCAAAACCGAATATAAAAAAATTGAAGAAAAAGCTCACAAACACAGAAAAGGCTCTGGTCTTTCTGGATTTTTCAAAACCCTTTTCTTCATCAGCAAACTCATCATTGGCATAATCCTGATTGCCGTGTTCAAACCATATGTAAGAAGAACCAATGAAATCCTTGTGCATTCAGCATGGAAGAGTTTAGGATTTGGATTTCTGACTATGATCGTCATACCCGTTGTCACAGTAATTACCCTTGCAACAATCATTGGTATTCCTGTGGCAATCTTTGGCGTGTTTTTGTTTCTCACGCTCGTTTATGTATCAGGTATAGTCTTTGCAACAGGGTTTGGCGAGTGGTTAATCAGATTAATCAAGAAGGAAGGCACAATCTCTCCTTTTGCATCTTTTATCATTGGTTTGATTATTATTACACTCGTCTGTCTGATCCCTTATCTCGGATTTTTGGTCCGCCTTGTTGTGGCTTTCTTTGGCACCGGGATGTTCGTGCTTTTGTTGCACAAATTGTGGAAAGAGTCATTGGCAACAGTGGAGACAAAATGAACAGATTAATACCAATCCTACTTTTGATTTCATTTGCATTTGCAGAACAGGCGCATTATCAGACCGAACTCTGCGCTCACACATTTGCTGGTGATTTCTATCTAAAGGCAACTGATACATTAAAAGAGGATGTTTCGGTCAGCGGGGGTAATGCGGTAATTGACGGTTTTATTGATGGTGACCTTGCAGTAATGGGTGGTTCGGTAAAGATTAATGGCACAGTGGATGGTGATGTTGCAGTATTTGGTGGTGAAATTGAAAATTCGGGCAAAATTACAGGTGATGCCGCAGTTGCCGGTGGTTCGGTAAAAAATATAGGAACAATAAAAGGTGATATCGCAGTTGCTGGTGGTACAGTAGATCTTGATTCTGGTTCTGTGGTTGAAGGTGATATTGCTATCGTTGGGGGAAGTGTTGAACGTTCAGATTATGCTGAAGTTCAAGGCAAAATCACCGCCCTTGATATTGGAAAACTTGATAGAGTTATGCCAAGAATTAGACCATTATTAAAATGGCAGAGAGAATCATCTCCATTCAAACAAATATTCTGGGGCATCACTGGTATTGCCTCTATCCTCGTAATGTATCTATTAAATCTGCTGTGTCTTGTAATCTTTCCTGCAGCGATGGAAAAAATTGGTAGCAAAATAAGAAAGAATATCTGGATTGCGATTGCTATTGGCATCGGCATTGAGATATTGTTCGTTCCCTTGATAATCCTCTTTGCCATATCAATCATAGGAATACCAGTGATTCCTGCATTTGTGCTCGCTATTTTCATCGCCATAATCTTCGGCATTTCCGCATTTTCACTGGTCCTGGGTGAGAGAATCTGCCTTGGATTGAAATGGCAGGTAACAAACAAAATTGCACTATTTACGATTGGCTGGGTTGCATTGATGGTCATATTAATGATCGGAGCAATTCTGAAACAATCCGGATTTCTTGGCGTATTAGTGTGGATTTTGGGCATTGTAATACTATATGCTGGCGCCACGATTGGCATTGGTGGTGTCGGCTATGCCCTGGCAAAAAGAAAAAAATAGTTGCCTGCTCCCCTGATATCCTGATATCCTGATCCCCTGATATCCTACTCGCCCATCCTCTGGTCTCTTCTAAAGTCCAGACGCAAACCTGAATCATCAATTACCTGCTCGCTCGGGAAAAAATCCATATGAATGACTGTATTATCATAGACAAGCGCTGAACCCTTGCCAATATCTGATTGGATTGAAAGCATTGTGCCAAGTCCTGGCGTGCCTGTTGATACATGCTTTGCATCCTCAAAACTTTGAATGAAATTTTCAATGTCTTGTCTGGAAATTGTGCTTTTCTCGCCCTGTATTGCATCCATTGCATAGGATTTTATCAGTTTTTTCCAGAGTTTGCTCAACAAACTATTATTGGCAAACATATCAAGACAGATTATCCTGTCACGGGTTGTCACCACCACTCCAATCGTAGACTTTGACAACTTAGGAATTTTTCCAAACCCAGCAGCATATTCTTCAATAGACCTCTGGACTTCTTTGTCTTCATAATTTGCCCGGACCGTACCAGTGCCGGATGCAATCCCAAGTTTATCCTGAGTTCGGGCAACTTCAGCCCAGACCTCAGCCTGACTCTCATTCACCTTTGCACTCTGCCTTACTGTATTGGGAACAACCAATCCACCAGATTTGAATTCCTCAGAAACTGATACCCATCTTCCATGTTCAACACAAAAAACCTCTACCTTTACCCAGCCACTGTTTGGTGGCAACAAAACATCTGCCTTTATCATTCTGTCCTGTTTTGCACCTGTAATCATTTCACCTGTAAGCACAAAAACCGGCTCATTTCCATTATTTTTAATCTCTACTTTGTTGACTTCGCCAGACCCAACCTCTCTTATTTTTAGCCATCCTTTGTCCATTGCCTGATCAAGCGTAGTAAAATCTCTGGATACCAATGGCACAGTTATTTCAAGAGGATATATCTTGAGGTTCTTATATTCCACTGCTGGACCGATTTTTATTCCATTCAAATACTTTTCCACTGTTTTCTCTGGTGTCTTTGCAAAAAACACCATTGTAGAGATCAACACCATCAAAATGCCCTTTTTCATTTTTGCCCCCTTTGATGTAATATACAATGATTTCAGAAGAATATTCCAAAAAAAAGGCACGCAAAGCGTGCCCTTTTTTATAAATCTGTGGACTCTACCTAAAAACAACCTCCACTCATACAACCACCACCGCAACCACCTTTCTTATGCTTTGGTCTATAAATAACGCCGATGCTGAAATTGAAGGCACCATGAGGTCCCTGGTAATTAGGAATTTCAGCAATATTAAGATGGTATCGCGCATCAATGATTATGTGGAAGTCGTAAGTTCTCAAAGCCACAATCCCACCGCCTGCATTAAATCCCATTCCAAAATTCGCCCCGAATCCCTGATTTCCTGATTCCATTAATATAAAACGCGGTCCCAGACCACCACCCAGATATGGGCAAAAGTCACCTTTTGACAATAAATAAAAGAAGGAAATATCAGCGCCATAATCAACAATGCTTGGTTCATCCGTGATCCCACCCGTAGCCATTGCGTTTAGTGACCATAAATAACCACCACTAAATTCCACAGCAAATTTTGATGTCTCATACCAGTTAACCCAGTTAAATCCCATTATACTGCTTGCATCTGCATATCCATGCACGGGCAATCCATAAACAAAACTAAATCCCGTTGCATAAAATGCCTCTTTTCTTTTTGCCTCCTGAGTCTCTTCTTGCTCGGTGATCATTCCTACCTCAGCACCTGTCTCAACTTTTTTACCCGTATGTATTGCCCTGGCAATGCGTTTCACTACGGTATCAAGGTCTTCAGCAGATTTTGCAGCAAGACTTCCCCACCATACTATTTCCTTTGTAGAAACATTCACCACTGAGACCTGCACCAGATGTTTTTCGCCGAATTTTGATACTGAACCGAATATCACCCGCTCCACCTGTGCCTTAAAACCCACCTCAGCAGCACAACCAACTTCATAACATTGCAACACCTCTCCAGCAGCCGCATCCATCGCATCAGTATTCAATACTTTGTGCCCTAAACCCGAAAGTTCATTCGCAAGTAAATCAGCAACCGCCTCCGCAGTTTCTGTCGCAACGCCTACTGATTTCAGGTGCAGAACTCCAATTTCAGCACCACCTAAAAGGACTGGCACCATTAGCGCAAACGCAAATAACACTGGCATTATGCCTTTATTCATTTACACCTCCTGCTATTATATACTATAAATTTCATAATTTGTCAATAGAAAAACCATTTTGTTTTTCTTCACAATTTTATGTCCACTTGGGTGCCTATATGACAAATCATAGAGTCCTTGCTCATCGCCAAATACTTCAAAGAAATGTTTATTTTTTTCACAGGTCTTATTCCCAAAAGAATAAATCCATAACTTCCTTTTCCATAGACCATCCGATTGTTGATAATTCCCGGCAGGTCTGGTTCATAAACATAAATGCGCGTTGAATAAGCATCAGTCTCAAACATGCCATACCTTGTCTTTACAGAAACAATCTTTGTTTCCAGACCTAATTCAATGCCTCCGAAAATTCCCTTTCTCAAAATATCTTCATAAGAGTATTTGTCTTCCAATCTTAAATCAAGATAAAAAAATTTCCTGGGCTTTATCCGTACAAATACTTTTGACCCTGATAATTCCTTATGGTCTTCCTGATAAAGCCAGTGAAATTGTATCTTCGCCTCAGTAATACCCAATGTCTTACCAAAATTCAATCTGATATCATAATTGTTAGTATCTGCATCGTTATTCGTGTGGATATTTATGGTTGTTCCTGCATCAATAAGCCTTGAGTGATTACTTAAATCAAAATAAGCACCAAGATAGTCCTTTTCTGCCTCTGCACCTTTTGGCGCATAAAATCCAGGATTAAAATACTTGGACGCAATATTGAATTCAAAATTGTATGGCAACAATCCACTCCAGCCAAATACACTGCCCAATCGATTCTGAAACGAACGGACGATTTCTGCAAAAATGACAAATTGCTCAGCATAATATTTTGCCTCAACTCCTGACAACCAGTATTTTTTACCATAAAATCCGGTCATTGAATCAACACAGACAAATGCGGGTTCATATCCTGCCCAGTATGTTCGCTGACTCAACTGAATGTCACTTATTTTGTATCTGAGATTGTATCCAAAAATTTCTTCACGAATGCGGTCTCTATGTGCAATTGAGGCAGAATCAATATGATTACCTGATTGGTCAAAAGACCGTGCATAGCCAGAGGTATCAATTCTGCCATCAAGTTTCTGATTTGAATAGAAAAGACAATAATTCAAAAATATTGTATCACTGAGAGCAGCGCCGAAAAAACCACCGTTCTCAATTGCTGAAGTATATGGTATGATTCCCCGTTCGGAAGTGAGCATTCTGAAATCCACACCCTGAAAAAATGAACCAATAGATGAAAGCATCACACCTGAGCCAAAATCAAGATTATAATTTCCTAAGGCAAACCGCCTCTTCCCTTCATCTATCAAAATTCCAGCACTGTAATAATCCAAAATAGAAGTTTCATACGGGTCTTTTTCTGTTACCAAAAATATTCTGTAATCATTTACATCCACAGTGGTTCTTGAGTAATATTCTTCGCTCTTATCATTTTGCAAGGTCTTCTGAAAACGAACCCTGTTTTGCACACCCTTCCATTTCATAGGTTTTGTCTTTACTGCGACATAAGGTTTGATTAGTTCAATCAGCCCTGGATCCAATCCCTTTATTATGAGAAGGTCATCCACGGATTCAAACAAACCATATTTTTCACGATAGCCAATAATCCTTAAGCAATCTGTGACTTTCAAAAATGGAATCTTTGCCAGTTCCTGTAAATTTGCGGTATTGAGGTCAACAGGATTATTCTTCAGATTCTCCAGTTCAAGGAGAATAATCTCAAAATCCTTCTGTTGCTCAGTTTCAAAAAAATCGGTATTTACAACTGTTATAATAAGGAAAAATATCACTGTCCAAAGAAATTGATAAAAAAGGCGTGTGATAATCCGAGTTGACGATGGTTTGAACCTGCATATTCAAGCGCAAGCCGTCTCAGAAAAATCTTCAAACCATATTCAAAAACAAAGTCCTCAGTGTTCAACCCTGCATAACATTCAATCTCTTTTGCTGGCATTGTGCGCAATCCAAAATTGAAAAATGGTCGGGCTGTTTCCCTACTCATTGTATAGAAATAGGGAGCAAGATAGTTATTTATTTTGTATTGTATTCCCAGAACATAGGTCAGAGGTAGATAATCAATTTCGGAAAATCTTGGATAATTAATATTGTTTACACACAGGTCAAATTTAAGATTAGAGATTTCAAAAACCCCGCCCAATCTAATTGCGTAAGTAAAACGGTTTGTATAATCCTTTATCCAGTTATTCAAAAGCCCGATTCCCATACCTGCACCCAGAGTTCTATATAAAAGAAAACCACCCGCCAGTTCAAAGTAATTTTCTTTGTAAAGGTCATTACCAAAGGATTTGAACCTCAGCCTCAATGAATTCACCTGCATATGTGCGGTCCAGATGCGCAATTCCTGCATACCAAATCTTTCCTCACCTCCGATGGAAACAGAAAATCTTTGTTCAATCAAATTGGCTGGATTAAATTGTGTAGTATTTAGTGCAAAATCCGGAAAAAGAAAATTCTCAAATATGTTAAAAAAGAAAAGAACTATCAAATCTCTTCAACCTGTAAAACCATCCCCTGGGAACCCACAACCTTGACCTTTGTTCCCTTCTTTATCGGTTTTTCACTGATTGCATTCCACCACTCACCATGGACAAATATTGAACCACCTTGATTGTCAATATCAGAACGCGCAACACCGATTTCACCAATCAATCCTTCTTTACCTGCGGATGGTTTTCTGAATTGTGCTCTTATACCAAGAAAAAGTAGAAGTCCCACAAATACTACAACAATAATGACGACAACCATTATCACCTCCCAGGATACCCTTAAAAATGGCAGGTCACTTTCAAACAGAATCAATGAACCTATGACCAGTGAAATAACACCACCAACGCTCAACAACCCGTGTGATGTTACATAAATCTCAAGGATAAAAAATATTGCAGATAAAACTATGAGCGCCAGACCGGCATAATTCACGGGCAAAAGATGCAATGCATAGAATCCCAGAATCAAACAGATCCCACCGACCACACCCGGGAAAATCATTCCTGGATTCTGCAATTCAAAAAATAGACCATAAATGCCCAATAATAGCAATATATATGCAATATTGGGATTGGTCAGAATCAAGAGCAATTTCTCCCTCAGGGTCATTGACAATTTTCTTACGGGTATGGATTTGGTGCTTAATTTCCTGTTTTCTTCCTGCACCTTCACTTCGCGCCCGTCAAGTTTATTTATCAAATCTTCTTCACTTTCGGCAATGATTTCGCAGATGTGCATTTTCAGCGCAGTTTCATCATCAACAGAAGCACTATGCCGAACTGCCTTTTCTGCCCATTCCACATTACGATTTCTTGCCTTTGCCAGGGATTGCAGATATGCCACTGCGTCATTTGTCACTTTGCCTGCCATTACGCTATCAACCTTTTCGCCACCCATTCCCACCGGGTGTGCAGCACC
This sequence comes from bacterium, assembly GCA_049700315.1. Classification (GTDB taxonomy): domain Bacteria; phylum Hydrothermota; class Tepidihabitantia; order SM23-42; family JAOAFX01; genus JAOAFX01. The sequence goes on along the minus strand of JBNAVN010000014.1, from coordinate 18,700 downwards.
AATGTTTGTCCCTGGAGCCATTGCAGCGATATGGCTTGAATACAGAATAAAGACACCCGCTGATGCTGCCCTTGCTCCTTTTGGTGCAACATAAACAATTACTGGAATCTCGGCGTTGAGTATCCGCTTTGTTATCTCTCTCATTGATTCATCAAGACCACCAGGTGTATCAAGTTTTATGATCAGACACATTGCCTGTTTTTCTTCAGCAATGCTGATTGCCCTGAGTATATAAGCACTGCTTGCCGGACTGATTACGCCACTCATTTCACCCAGAAAAACTTCATTCGCCTGTAGCAAAATCAAACCAACAATAAGACTCATAGTCAATCATAACCAAATTCATTGATATGTCAAGATGTTCACACTCCGGAATTGTCATGAAAAGTGAAACGTGTAATGTGAAACGAACAAGAGGGAACTATTAGATAAAAATCACTCAGTTTACTTTATAATTGATTGATTACTTTGAGCGCCTTCTTCGCTAATATCTTTTCAAACATGCAATCTCCTCTAATGGAATCCCAAAGTAAATAGCCCAGAACTTACCTGTTTTCGCCATTAACCCACGCCTCTTTTTAAAAACTTCAATAATCTTCTCAGCAGGATATATCTTTTTCAATCTCTTGATATCATTTCCGTCTCCACAGTCAAGTATACGCACAATTACATAGTCTGCATTCTTAACATAATCCACATGCTGTGCATCCCAGAATAAAATCGGATTGAATATCTTTTTTGGGTTATTATGTCTGAAGTACTTTAATTTCATATATAATTATGCTTAATTTTCAAACAATAACAACCCAATTGGGGGTGCAGGGTTTTAATGGAACTTGCTTTTATACACAGATGACGGAAGACAGAAGGCGGAAGACGGAAAACGGAGGACGGAAGGCGGAGGACGGAAGACGGAAGGCGGAGGACAGTTGCTCCGCAATGGCCGGTATGTTCAACAACTCTAACAAATAGTATCATACAAAAAATTAGTATTGCAAAAGTTATTTTATTTCTCCCCTTTTCTACAAGATACATCAGGGGGATGCCCCCTGAAACCCCCATACTCTATCTGCCTGAGGTTGTGCACTACCTTTAGCATACCGCCAAGTCCTGATGTATCTTGTCCAATCTTTTCTATAATGAAAAATTTCATTATTTTCGTATAGGAATTTTTCAAATTCCTATACGACCAAATATTCTATTTTCCCACCAGCAAATTACTCGTAAAACCCTGACAGGGCCAGCAGAGAGTTTTACTATTTGTTATCTATTACGAATAAATATATTCAGTAAATGAAAAAAGTCAATAGGTGATTTAATAAAAACTGCATTTCACATAAGGGACAAAAGACAAAGGAGTTGGAAAAAGCATTGATTGACACAAATGAATGAGTGGATATAATCAGAAAATGGCTGAAAAAATTGTTCAATTGAAAATTGAAAAACTGAATCTCGGTGCCCAGGGCATAGGATTTCTTGATGGCAAGGTCTGTTTTGTTGATTTTGTCATTCCCGGTGAAGAAATAGAAGCAAATATAATCATTGAAAAAAAGGATTATAATGTAGCAAAGTGTATAAAAATACTCAAACCTTCACCGGCGCGTATTGAACCACGGTGTCCGGTATTCGGAACCTGTGGTGGCTGTCAGTTCCAGCATATTGATTACCATACTCAGGTAGAATTAAAAAGAGATATTTTGAAAGATACCCTGAAGCATATTGGGAAAATTGAGTTTGATGCAATAGAGTCAGTTTACGGCATTCCCTATCATTATCGGAATCGTGCCCAGCTGCCAGTTCAGCAAAATAATGGGTTGAAAATTGGTTATTTCAAGAGAAGTACGCATGAAGTTATCAACCACGATATCTGTTATATAAACCAACCAGAAATAAATCAACTACTCAGCGCTATGAAAGAGCGTATAAAAAAATCAAAGATAAAAATCTATGACGAAATCAAACATCAGGGTAATCTCAGGCACATCATTATCCGCAGGGGTACAAACACAGGTCAGATATATATTACATTGGTCACAAAAGAAAGGTCTTTACCTGAGATTATATATGATGGACTTATGGCTGAGATACCAGAAGTCGTTGGTATTAATCAGAATATCAACGATAAAAGAACCAATCGGATTTTAGGTAGTAAGAATGTCATCCTCGCGGGAAGAAACTTTTATGAAGAAATGCTGGATGGGAAAATATTTCAAATTGATCCTGCCTCATTTTTTCAGGTGAACATTTCGGTCTTTGAAAAAATCATTGAAAAAATAAAAAACGAAATCCAGGGTCCAAAAGTCATTGATCTTTATGCTGGTGTTGGTGCGATCGGTATTTGCGTAGCACACCTGTGCAAGAATCTGATAGCGATTGAAGAAAATTCTGATTCTGTTAAGCACGGAATGAAAAATGCCCTCCTGAATAACATTGATAATATTAAATTTATTACTGGCAGGGTTGAAAACAGAATCAACGCAATAAAAAAATGTGATACCCTGATTCTGGACCCGCCAAGAAAAGGGATTGGACTGCGCATCACAAGGGAAATTACTATACTTCCTATAAGAAAGATCATTTATCTTTCCTGTAATCCTGCAACCCTTGCCCGGGATGCAAGTTTGATAATAAAAAGTGGCTTTCGGATAAAGAGAATTTATTTTTTTGATATGTTTGCCCAAACCTATCATATAGAAACCCTGGTAATATTTGAGAAGTGAATAATTCCTTGAATTCTTTCTTTTTGTAATTATAATAACCTGTGCTCATCCTTACAGTGATATTGCTCTCCTGGTTTGACTGGCAGGTCACTAAAACAAAAAATTACACGGTCATCTATAAGCCCGGTTACGAATATTCAGCAATCCAGACATTAAATAACCTTGAGTATTATCGCTCAAATGTAAATAAACTCACAGACAACAATGTACGGAATCTACCGGTTGTGATTGAGGATATTGGCACACTGAGTAATGGTTTTGCCAATCCATTTTTCTACAACATCCATATCTTTACACATCCACCGGGTTTTGAGTATTATGTTGAAGGAATTGAAGATTGGTATAGACTTGTGAGTGTCCACGAATTCACCCATATTTCTCATATGACAAAGACCCGTGGTGCCTCTAAATTATTAACTGGAATCTTTGGTGCACCGTTCCAATCAAATATGTATTCACCTGGCTGGATAATTGAAGGAATTACAGTCTATAGTGAATCCAGGATTTCTCCTTATGCGGGCAGACTGAATGATGGATTTTTTGATAGTTATCTTGAAACCAGAATTCGCGAAAACAAATTCCCCACCATAGTTGAGGCGACGAATGAACCACTTTCATTTCCCTATGGTAAAATCTATTTATATGGTGGCGAATTATTTGATTTTCTTTCAGCAAACTATGGTGAAGAAAGATTTGCCCAATTTTTTGATGTTTATGGCTCATATCCCTGGGCGCCGATTTCAGCATTGTTTCCTGCCCTGGGGCTTGATATGGCAGCAAAGAGGGTTTATGGCAAGACTTTTTCTGGACTTTTCTCTGAATGGCAGAGGCAGGAAAAAAGTAGAGCAATCAGAAATGATTTTGAAGGCAAAAGACTCACCAGGACAGGATGGTATATTTCTTCGCTGGTGTATCACAAAAATAAATTGTATTATGTTCGCGAAATACCTATCAAACTAAATGGATTCCGCTACAAAGAGTTCACACAGATAATAGAACTAAATTTAGAATCCCAAAAGGAACAAATTTTTGCTACATTGAATAGTTCACTCACAACCAGAATGAAACTTCATAATGACAATCTGTATTTGAGCACTGCAGAAATAAAACGGGCAAGCAATGTATATAACAATGGATTCGGTATAACCTCAGTTTTGCGCATAATGAATCTACACACCAGGAAAGCTGAAGTTCTATTAAAAGATGATATAAGAACATTTTGTGTTTTGGAAGATTCAGTAATTCTGTATGTCAAAACCAGGCAGAATGAATTTGGTTCAGAGATCTGGTTATATACACCGGATAACAAAAGGATACTCTGGGAAGGAAAATTGTTAATAAACGAAATTGAAACAAATGGAAAATGGATCGTAGCAAGTGCCAGCAGGCAATTTGAGAATCCTGATTTATATATCTTTGATGAAGACACAGGAGAATTTGACTTGATTTTTCAGACTCCCTGGACCGAAGGAAATCTATGTTTTGTTGACGATGACCTGCTCGGTTTTATTGCGAATTATGATGGTCTACATCACACCTATGCGGTCAACCTGAACAACCCTGATAGCATTTTCTGCTACACAAATGATAGATTCGTAAATTCATTTGCGATTGCTGACAATGCAATATTCTTTAGTGCCCTCAATTCAAATGGCTTTGATATTTATGAAAAGACCCTCATACCTGAATTTTATACACTCAAAAAATGGCAACCAGGTCCAGAACCTGATTTTGATAGTCATCGCCTTGAAATAGAGAAAGGAAATTATTTTGACATAGCGAAGACTCTGTTCCCCTCAGCCCGACTACCTTTTTTCTTTCCAATGGATTCTACATTCAAAAAATGGCTTTACGGCACTGTCATTTCTGGTTCAGATGCGACAAATGAAAATTTCTACATAGCAATCATCGGCTATGACCAGTTGAATAATAGACCCTATCTACGGTCAGTTTTCCAGTCTCTTATTCTTTCACCTCTACAGATTGATATTTCATATGATTACAACAATTTTCTGCGTGTGTCATCGTCATATCCCCTGTTCTATTCTCTGGAGCCGGGAATCTCTCAGGTTGAGGCCAATCTAAACTTCAGATCTTTTGACGAATTTCAAAGAAAGGAAATTTCTCCGGGTCTTATTTTTTTATGGCGTATGCCCAACACCGCCTATTCCATCAGATTTTCGGTCCCGGTGGAAAGAAAATTCTATAAGTCATCCATTGATAGAATTTGCCTTCTGGGAAGTGCAGGATTGAGCCATATCTTATTAAATGGTGAATTTCAAACAAAATTGACCGGGTTCCTTGACCCTGAGAATCCTGATACACCCTGTATTGCAATTCGTGGCTATGAAACGGTATATTCGCAAAAAGGGTTCGTTTTCATAAGTGAATATTCGCACCAAATACTAAATATAAGAAAGGGTCTATGGAATCCCAATATCTATTTTGAAGACCTATTCGGAACTCTATTCTCTGACTATGCCCTTGATGAAAACAAGCAAATTTATCTGAGTATTGGTCTGGAAATTGCGATTGAAACAAAGGTTTGCTTTGGTTTTATTCAAATTCTGCCCAAAATCGGTGTGGCAATCAACAAAGACAGGAAAATGAGTTTATATACAGGATTCAATGCTTCACCCCTTGACTTTCCATAAAAAATATATATAATTATATTAATGCTACTACAACAGATTGAATACGAAGGATTTCGCAATCTCGCTGACGGTAAAATCTCTTTTGGAGAAAGATTAAATATCGTTTTCGGTGAAAATGGGGCAGGCAAGACCAATCTCCTTGAGGCGATATTTTTCGCTGCTTATGGCTCTTCATTCAGAACGAATGATGACAGGATTATGGTAAAATTTGATCAACCATATATGAGGGTTACAGGCATATCAAATAGCATTGTGGCAAGTATTTTCTACAACGGTACCAAGAAACTCATTCTCAATGGTAATGAAAAAAACCGTCTGAGCGAATATGTGGGATGGTTGCCCGTGGTTGTTATGTCGTTGAACGACATCTGGATAGTACGCGGTGCACCGGCCAAAAGAAGAAATTTTATTGACTGGCTCTTGATAAAACTAAATCCTGTTTATGGTACCAATCTTTCTGAATATCGGAAAGTATTGCGCCAACGCAATTGTCTTCTCCAGCAAAAAGAAAGAGACCCTTCGCTTCTTGATGTCTATGATATCCAGTTAATAAACTGGGCAAACATTATCTATGATGAACGTCGTAAAATCCTGCCCTCGCTTGAGGAAAAAATCACTCAAAAAGGCAGAGAAATGGGCCTGGCAGAAATATCATTCCGATACCGAAGTTCCTGCCCGGAAATGAAATTGACTGTGGAGGAACTAAAAAGAAACCAGCCCTTAGAATTCAAAAAAGGTGAAACTATTTTAGGACCACACCGCGATGACATAGATATCACAATCAATAATTATCCTGCGAAGAATTTTGCCTCTGAAGGTGAATGCCGATTGCTCGCAATGATTTTAAAATTTGCTGAAGCAGAGATCATTCAACAAAAATTAAATGACCAGCCTGTATTTCTCCTTGATGAGGTGACAATTGAACTGGATGAAACCCACAGGCAGAATTTTTTCAATATGGTCAAAGGTCAGGCAATTTATGCGACAGTTCAGGATTTGACAGAATTGCAAATACCCAATAAAACTCAGTTTTCAGTTAAGCGAGGTAGCATTGCACTATCCTGAAAAGATAAACAAGGTCTTGCCCCGGGTCCTAAAATCTCTGGACCTTGATGCGCGATTCAAGGAAATTGAACTGATAAACCGCTGGCCAGATATTGTTGGTAAAAAAATTGCTGACCACACAAGGGCAATAAACATCAATGAGGCAAATCTTTTTGTAATGGTTGACAATCCTCTATGGCAGGCACAATTATTTCTTTTGAAAAACAGGATTCTCAAGAAATTCAATCAATTAGGTGCAAATTTGAAGGATATTAAATTCATTATTGAAAAAGGAAGTTCATTTAAGGAGTAGTTATGGCAAATATGAAAAACAATGAGCAAAATCAAGAAAAGTACGATGCTTCCCAGATTCAAATTCTAAAAGGTCTTGAGGCAGTCCGCAGAAGACCTGCAATGTATATTGGCGATGTTGGTATTAGAGGTCTTCATCATTTGATATTTGAAGTTGTTGATAACAGTGTTGATGAGGCGCTTGCTGGACATTGTGACCATATAAGGGTAACCGTTGATAACGATGTTGTAGAAGTTGAAGACAATGGCAGAGGTATACCCACAGATACGCACCCAACTCAGAAAAAATCCGCACTTGAGGTGGTTTTGACAATGCTCCATGCAGGCGGGAAATTTGATGACAAGGTATACCGGATAAGTGGTGGATTGCATGGCGTTGGTGTTTCAGCTGTGAATGCGCTTTGCGAATTTCTTGAAGCCGAGGTTTATCGGGATGGCAAAATATTCTTTCAGAGATACAAAAGGGGTGAACCTGAAGAACCTGTAAAGGTCACGGGCAAAACAAAGAATCGGGGTACAAAAATCCGTTTTAAACCGGATAAAGAGATCTTCCGCAAAGTTGAATTCAACAAAGAAATCGTTGCCCAGCGTCTTAGAGAAATTGCCTTCCTGAACAAGGGACTGAAAATTGATTTTGAGGATGTGAAGTCCGGGACAAAAGAAAGGTTCTATTCTACTGAAGGAGTACTTGATTTGGTAAAATATCTGGATTCAGGAAGGCAGCGCCTGCACAAACCATTTTATGTTCATGATACTGAAAACGGCATTGAGATAGAAGTGGCACTTGAATATAATGATTCATATCTTGAAAACATCTTCACATTTGCGAACACAATAAATACCCATGAAGGTGGAACACATTTAATAGGTTTCAAATCCGCCCTGACCAGAACAATGAATGAATATGCAAGGAAACACAATCAATTGAAAGATGATATTGCCTTTACCGGTGAAGATACACGTGAAGGACTGACCGCAGTGGTGTCAATAAAGATCCGGGAGCCACAATTTGAAGGACAGACAAAAACAAAATTAGGAAATCCTGAGGCAAAGGGCGCAGTAGAATCACTTGTCAACGAAAAATTTTCTGCATTTCTTGAAGAAAATCCCAGGATTGCCGGAATTATTATCAGCAAGGTTTTGACTGCAGCAAAATCGCGTGAAGCAGCAAGAAAGGCGAGGGAGTTGACCCGGAGAAAATCCTTAATTGACAGCGAATTTCTGCCCGGTAAACTTGCTGACTGCTCGTCAGAAAATCCTGACGAAAGCGAAATATTCGTGGTTGAGGGTGATTCTGCGGGCGGTAGTGCAAAACAGGGAAGAGACCGAAGATTTCAGGCAATATTACCTTTGAGGGGTAAAATCCTGAATGTTGAAAAGAGTGGTTTGAACAAAATTCTGAGCAATGAAGAGATAAGGACATTGATTTCAGCAATTGGTTGTGGTATTGGTGAAGATGAATTTGATATATCAAAATTGCGCTATAAGAAGATTGTGATTATGACCGATGCTGATGTGGATGGTGCTCATATTAGAACATTGTTGCTAACCTTCTTTTTCCGTTTTATGAAAGAACTGATAGATGCGGGTGTAATATATATTGCCCAACCTCCGCTTTATCGCGTGCGTCATGATAAGAAAGAAGAGTATCTCTACTCAGACGAAGATTTGCAAAAATTTTTGAAGAAACGTCCCGGGGAAAAGTATGACATTCAACGATACAAAGGACTTGGTGAAATGAACCCTGAGCAATTATGGATGACCACAATGGACCCGGAAAGAAGAATTATAAAAAAGGTTACAATGGAAGATGCTACAGAGACCGATCGTCTTTTCTCCATTTTGATGGGCGATGAGGTAGAGCCAAGGAGAAAATTCATTGAAGAAAATGCCAAGTTTGTTGAAAATCTGGATGTATAAGGAGGTCTGATGAATCGCATACAGAACTTAAGAGAACTAAGTCAGGCATTCGGTATCTCAGGATACGAAGAAGAAATTGTGGAGATACTGAAGGCGAAATTTGGGAAAAATGCCACAGTAACAAGAGACCGGATTGGCAGTGTTATTGCCCAGAAAAAAGGCAAAGATCCAACTCCAAAGATTATGTTTGCCGCGCATATGGATGAGATTGGCTTTATGGTAAAAGAAATCACCAAGGAAGGCTTTATAAAGTTTTTACCCATTGGTGGCTGGTGGGATGGAAATCTACCCGGGATGCGTGTGAAGATAAAGAATAAAAAGGGCGAAATCATTTCGGGTGTGATTGGCTCAAAACCGATACACGAATTGTCTCCTGAAGAAAGAAAAAAACTGCCTGAGATTGAACATATGTACATTGATGTAGGTGCCACGAAAAATTTCCAGATTTCTGAGAAACTCGGTATCAGACCAGGTGACCCAATTATGCCCGTAGGGCAATTTGAACAAATGGCAAACAATGATCTGTTACTTGCCAAAGCCTGGGATGATCGGGTTGGTTGTGCACTGCTTGTTGATATGATGGAAGAATTGGTGGCAATTGAACATCCAAATACGATTTATCTTGTGGGAACTGTTCAGGAAGAGGTCGGATTAAGAGGAGCAAAGACTTCTGCTTCATTGATACAACCCGACTTTGCCTTTGCTATTGATGTTAGCATATCTCGTGATACTCCGGGCAATGGTGCTGAAGTAGAAGAAAAACTCGGTGCCGGCGTTGCAATTCTCGTATATGATCGCACAATGATTCCCCATAGAAACTTGCGGGATTTCGTCATAGAACTTGCTGAAACAAACAATATTCCTTATCATCTGACTTCAATAAAAGGCGGCTATGATACAGGCGCAATTCATCTTACAAATTTCGGTGTCCCAAGTTTGGCGCTCGGCATACCCACCAGATATGTCCACTCAACATCAAGCATCATTTCCTATGAGGACTATGAAAATCTTTTGAAACTCACGACCCTGATTGTAAAAAATCTCAGTCGTGAAGCAATGGAGCAGATTTTGAAATAGGAGGTAAAATGCCAAAGCGCGTGATAAAACCAGGAGCAATTTACTACATCTGGACAACGACCAAAGATTGTGTAGGAATATTCAATGACCCGCACTGGTCGCGATTTCTGCTACTTTCAATCGGCTATCACCGGTATATGTTGAATTACAAAATCTTTGGTTATCTTATCCTGCCTGAATCTTTCTATTTGATTATCCAGCCTGGCAAAATGTTTACCGTATCAAAAATAATGAAACTGATAAAAGGAAATTTTGCCCGCAAATACAACGAAGTTAAGAAACGGGAAGGAACAGTCTGGTCCCAAAGTTTTGATGCGGAACTCGTTGAGAATATGACGCAGTTAAAGGAGCATCTTGAATTCATCCATAATCAACCGGTTACCCTGGGTCTGGCAAAAGACCCGGGTGAATACGAATTCTCAAGTTATAACAACTACTCCCGTGCCCGCCGAACCACGATACAACTTGTGATAGATTCACTGCCTGAAGATTTTAAATAAATTATCGTGAATAATTGACACGAAGTCATTTTTATCTATAATCATTCATGCTTTCAAGTGTTTTATCCTGTGCTACATACGGCATTGATGGCTATTTGGTAAATGTAGAAGTGGATCTATCCGGTGGCATACCTGGATTTACCACCGTGGGTCTACCTGACAATGCTGTAAAAGAATCAAAAGACCGTGTATATGCTGCAATAAAAAATGCTGGATTCCGTTTTCCCGGAAAAAGAATCACCGTAAATTTGGCACCCGCGGATGTCAAAAAAGAAGGGTCAAGTTTTGATTTGCCTATTGCAGTCGGGATCCTGGCTGCTTCCCAGACCGTCAGCACAAATAGTCTTGGACGATATGCAATCCTTGGAGAATTGTCCCTGGATGGTTCCTTGCGACCAATCAAAGGTGCCATATCAGTTTCTCTGGCAGCTCAAGCAAATAAACTTGATGGATTGATTGTGCCCGCAATCAATGCCCGGGAAGCGGCGATTGTTGAAGGTATTAATGTATATGGATTTGAAAATTTGATTGAGGTTGTAGCATTTTTGAATGGAGAACTCCAGATAAACCCTGTAACAGTTGATAGAGAAGAAATCTTCAAAGCAGTTTCAAAATATCCTATTGACTTTGCGGAAGTGAAAGGGCAGTATCATGCAAAAAGAGCCCTGGAGATCGCAGCGGCAGGCGGGCACAATATTCTGATGATTGGACCTCCAGGCACGGGCAAGACAATGCTGGCGCGCAGATTGGTTACAATCCTTCCCCAAATGACCTTGCAGGAAGCACTGGAAACGACAAAAATTCATTCAGTTGCTGGAATCCTACCACCTGGGGAATCATTGATTGGCACCAGACCATTTCGTGCACCTCATCATACAATCTCTGATGCCGGGATAATTGGCGGTGGACATATTCCAAAACCAGGAGAGGTTTCACTCGCGCATAACGGGGTCCTTTTCCTTGATGAACTCCCTGAATTCCATAAAAATGTTCTGGAAGTTCTGCGCCAGCCCCTTGAGGATGGCTCTGTTACCATTGGCAGGGCAAAAGTCACCCTTACCTATCCTGCACGGTTTATGCTCGCAGCAGCAATGAATCCCTGTCCCTGTGGTTATTTTACTGATCCATACCACGAATGCAGGTGCACCCCGGTTCAGATTCAACACTATCGCGCAAAAATATCCGGTCCATTACTTGACCGAATTGATATTCATATTGAGGTGCCATCCCTGAAATACGATGAACTTAAATCAGCAAAACCCGGGGAATCTTCTGAGGAGATAAAAACCCGGGTAAATAAGGCACGAAGAATTCAGTTAGACAGGTTTAGAGAAACTAAAAGAAAAATCTTCTGCAATGCCCATATGGAAACAAAAGATATAAGAAAATTCTGTCCTATAGATGATGAATCGCAAAATCTGCTCAAGACCGCAATTGAAAAATTTGGACTCTCAGCACGCGCCTATGATAAAATACTGAAGGTAGCAAGGACAATCGCTGATTTAGAATCAGATGAGCAAATCAAAGTTCAGCATATTGCTGAAGCAATACAATACAGGAGTCTTGATAAAGATGTCTGGCAAAAATTATAAATTAACATTAAAGAAATTAGCAAAACAGGTAATCGGTCTTAATGAAGAAGTTATATTACTGGATGGTTCCAAGAGAAGATATATCAATTTTGATAATGCTGCAAGCACACCCGCACTTCTACCGGTCCAGAAAAAAATTGGGGAATTTTTGAAATGGTATTCAAATGTCCACAGAGGCACTGGTTTTAAATCGCAACTTGCCTCCTGGGTATTTGAAGAAGCAAGAAATATTATTGCTGACTTTGTGAAGGCTGATGACCATTGTTGTGTAATATTTTGCAAGAATGCCACGGAGGCGATAAATAAACTCGCAAGCAGATTCCAATGCCCAGCCCTGGATAAAGAAAAACCAATCGTTCTCACCACGATTATGGAACATCACTCAAATGAACTCCCCTGGCGTAAGGTTGCCCAGGTCATTCATATTGAATTAAATCCTGATGGAACAATAAACAAAAATGACTTTTATGAAAAATTGAAAAAATATGCGGGTAAAATCCAGCTCGTTGCAATCAGTGGTGCATCAAATGTTACCGGTTACATAAATCCGATTTATGAATTTGCCAGTGAAGTTCATAAGGCAGGTGCCCAGATCGCAGTTGATGCAGCACAGCTTGCACCACATAGACCCATTGATATCAGGCCAAAGAACCATCCTGAACACATTGATTACCTCTCATTTTCAGCACACAAAATGTATGCGCCTTATGGCATTGGTGTTCTTGTATCTGATAAATCTGCTTTTCAGTTTGGCACACCGGATGATGTTGGTGGTGGCACTGCAGATATTGTTGACCTAGAGAGTGCCTACTGGAAAGATCTACCGGAAAGAGAAGAAGCAGGGACTCCGGATATCATAGGCGTTGTTGCCCTGGCGCAGGTAATCAAACTAATCCAGGCAGTTGGTTTTGAACAAATAATCAAACATGAGACAAGACTTACTGCCTATGCCTTAAAAAGAATGAATCAATTTCCTGAGATAATCATCTATGGTGACCGCAAGCCCAGGAATGCACAAAATAGACTTGGTGTGATCTCTTTCAATATTAAAGATATGCATCATGCACTCGTATCTGCAATATTGAGTTATGAAGGTGGTATTGGAGTCCGAAATGGCTGTTTCTGTGCCCACCCTTATGTGAAATGTCTGTTAGGTGTCACCCCTGAGGAAGCAAAAAAGATTGAGCAGATGATAATAAACAGAGACCGCTCTAAAGTTCCTGGCGCGGTAAGGATAAGCTTTGGTATCTATAATACAAAAGAAGAGATAGATTACTTCATAGAAATACTCCAAAAAATAATAAAAAAGGAATACAAAGGCAAATACATCTTAAATAAAGAAAGAGGCGAATACTATCCAGAAGGATTTGAATTCAAATTCTCGGAATTCTTCAGATTTGATTGAATAAGATTAGAATTTAAGGGGTTGCTGAATAGCATCAAATTTTACAGCAACCCCTCAAGCACTATGCCTACTTAATCAAAATTATCTTCTGTTGATTGATTCCATCGGGCAGAGCGAAAGACAGGAAATATACTCCTTGTGGTAAATTTGCCAGTGAAATTGATTCTCGGTATTCACCCTGTTGGTAGAATTTGACCTCGGAATGTACTAATGCACCAAGGATATTAAACACCTTGAGTTCAACCTTGCCCTTTTGAGATAACTGCAAAGTGTAGTCAACACGATTTCTGGTCAGGGTTGAAATTTGGGAGAGATTATTGAGTGAAACCTCAGACTGTTTTACTGTCTCAACAACGCCTACTGCAAGATTTGATACATCCCCAGTAATTACAATCGCATAGGGTTGATTCGCGCCGGTTGGAACATTTCTACCTCTAACCCAGGCGGTCCAGGTTCCGGTAGCAGGAGAATTCAATCGGAAGTTCTCCTCTACATTGTTTGAATCTCTTGAACCGCCAGTTGCTGACTGACCACCAGAATAGTAATTGCCCCAGTAAGAAGTTCCTGTGGGACTGACCACCCTTAAGTCAAGGTCATTCACCTGAGACCGCGTAGCAGAAGGATTACCAGCAGTATCGGTCCAGCAGAGTGTAACCCTTAAAGGAATTGAACTATTTACAGTCCATTGATATACTACACTGTCATTGGTATTTAATCCACCATTAGCAGAATCGTGGAGTAAGAGTCTTTTGGTGTCTCCGGTAAAGTAAAGAACACTATCTAGGTCAATCCTGCCCCAGCCGATATTGTAATTGGGAACAGTGTATCCGGTGATATTGGGATCTGTTGAAACCACGGCCATTGCCTTTAATAACGCAGCAGATGGATTTGCTATTGCATTTCCCGGAACTTCAGCACCAGTAGGATAAAAACCACGATTCAGATATTCCCTTATCAGCCCCACTGCACCGCAGGCAGAAGGTGATGCCATACTCGTTCCCGACATCTGCCAGTAACTGCTACCAGAACCAGATGTTGAACCCCTTGCTGAATATAAACCAGGGTCTCCAGACGTATTTAATCCACCTGGTGCCATTAATGTTGGCTTGTACCGGTTATCATCCGTTGGTCCTCTTGATGAATAACTGGCGATTGCTGTGGGATCAGATCTACCAACAGAACCAAGTGTTAAAGCACCTTTGGCATTACCAGGGCTACCAGTAGTATTCGCACCTGATCCGCTGTTACCTGCAGAAATCACCAATAAACAGGTTCTTCTTCGCCACATAAACTGGTCTGCCTGCGCATCATAGGCAGCATAATCACCACCAGTAGCAGAACCCCAGGAGTTTGATACAACCCTTGCACCGTATGCATAACTTGTATCCCAGAGTTGATTCAAATCAGACCACACACTGAGGCCACCACCAGTAACACCAATATCACAAAAAGAGAGTTTGGCAAGTTTCGCAATGCCATCATAAACCGATGTACCGCCATTATATGAATCATCACCACAAACAGTGCAACCAGTATGTGAACCATGCCAATAGTTGCCTGATTCATCACCAAATCCAGCAGAAGGACCACCACGGCTATAATTGACGACCTTCCTGTGACTGGGAAAACTGCCCCAGGTAGCAATTGGATATGCAGCATCGTAATATGCCCAATGCGCAGTTGTAATGCCTGAGTCAGTAGTTCCCAGAATCTGATTCTGCCCTTTAATACCCTTTGCCCAGATTGTCGTATCACTGCTCACAGCACCGGTCTGAACAATCCGGGTGGTGTTATTGTTATGGAATTGCAATTCTGGTCTGGGTTCAATCCAGTGAATTCCTTTGATATTCGCCAGTGGTTCCAGGTGAATAGAACTTATCTCAGCGACAACCAATTTGCTCACCACCTCAGAGGCATCAATGACCCTTGCTCCGATACTGCTTATTCTTGATACAATATCTGCCAAATCCTCAGTATCATAGACAAGAATTGTTACCTTGAACACTCCTGACTTGTTTTTCAATTCCGGATGAATTTTGTATGCAGGATGCCACAGACCAATCCAGGAAACAAAGGAACTCTGACTGATTAATTCCTTTTGCCAGTTATCCATTCTTACAATATATGCATAATCAGGGATGTAACCTAAAATCTTGATCCTGCTATTATTTAGTTCCTCTTTCCACTGTTTAAGGATTGGACCCTTACATTGTACAATATAGTAGTTCCATTCTTCATCCTGCGCAATAAGATTCAATGGCATTTCTGGCTCACCATTTTTGGTATCAAATTGGTAGGTCTTCAAACGAATCATCTCACCTTGAGCCAGCACAACAGATAACAAAAACATCAGCCCAATCAAGTGCTTATTGCTTTTTAAAAAAACCATATAAAAACCCCCTTTCTTTGTTCTTAATACCTTAATACTACCCTGCATAATGCATAATGTATGTTTCTGCTTTCACCCCCTTTCAAAGGCTTAAGTCTTATTTTAGTTATCTTGAAAGCCTGACATCACAATCATACATATTTTAAATTGAAAATCAAGACCCAAAAGCGTATTTCATCAAAACAATCATTATCTTATAACAATCAGTTTCTCAGACCTTATTCGGTTACCGTTGTAATAAGCCTCAAGGAAATATACTCCTGGTAGCTTAATATTAATATCCTTTCCGCACTGTTGTAACACAAGCCTGCCAGAAATATCATAAACATTTATCTTCACATTCTGGAGATTTGTTCTTATAACAAAATTCCCGTTATTGGGATCTGGAAACTCAAACAGCATCAATTCATTTTTCTTGTATTCCACAACTTCCTGATTCATCGTATTCAAAAACAGAAAATTCCCTCTGGTCTGGTGCCAGTTTGTTACAAGCAAATCAAGGTTCTTTGAATATGTATAATCCACCCATATTGTCTCGGACTGAGAAATGATATTCTTAATTGAAATCCAACCATCAGTATAGGAAAAACAATACTGGTCTCTTGTCAAATCACCACTCGCCCTTCTCACCCTTGTGATATTCTTTATCCAGCGATTATTTAGATAAAAAACCCTCTTTATCGGTGTTACGATATGGGATTCATTTGTGATTGATACTGGCTGTGTATTATCAACATCACCAAAGATTATGTTTTCACAGACCAGTTGATAAGGACTTGATGGGCTCCATTGCCAGGATGGAGTCTGGGGAAATGTTCCACCTGTATTCTCAAAGACCTTGACCGATTCCCACCAGCCACCAGCACCAAGGTCTAAATCACCATCCTGGTCAACATCGCCTAAGGCAACGCAGGAATAGTATGTGAGATTCTGGCTTGTCCAGGAAGGATTGGGTGAAAGGTTTGAACCGGTATTTAGATATAATTGAACATTGCTCTGACCACCGATTTGCCCATTATTTGCACATACCATATCAAGGTCTCCATCATCATCAACATCACCAAATGCAAGTTTCAGGGTGTTTAATGAATTTGCTGATTGCCAGTAAGGTGTAGATTCTAACATGCCATTTGTATTACGGTATATCAAATTTGGTCCAAGTTCTGCAGCAAGTCCCAGATCTAAATCACCATCATTATCAATATCAACCCAGGAGACATCATAGAAATAAGAATTTACATCTGACTGCCAGACTGGAATTGTATCAAGTATACCATTACTATTCAAATAAACCTTTGCTTTTTGTGCACTATCACCATATGATTCACCACAGGCAACTGCAAGATCCAGATCTCCATCTCCATCCATATCACCGAATGCACAGGCAAATGAATTATCTCGGTCATACGGTCGCCATGAAGAATTTGCCTGGAAGGTTCCTGACAGATTGTAATAAAATTTATCATACTGAGGTGTATAGGGGTCACCATAATTTGCCACTGCAAGGTCAGGATAACCATCATAGTTTATATCGCCAAGACTTATATGGGCATTATATCCTAAGTCTGAAGACTGCCAGGAAGCAACATGCTGGAGTGTGTCATTATAGTTATAATTTACTTTATTTCTGTTTTGTGCCATATCATTGCCATTGCCCGTGACAAGGTCTATATCACCATCAAAATCAACATCAATTAACGCACCACCGGTTGAATAATCATTATCAGTTGATTCCCAGTTGGGCAGATTTGGGTATGGCACAACTGATAAGAATACTAATATTAGAAACATAACCACCTCATTTATGGATAAATTTTCTCAAGCATTCTTGGAAATGGAATTGTTTCCCGGACATGGGGAATTTTACAAATCCAGGCCACCGTCCTTTCCAGACCAAGGCCAAAACCACTGTGCGGACAGGTTCCAAATCTTCTCAAATCAAGATACCATTTATATGCATCTTCTGGTAGTTTGTTTTCTCTTATCCTCTTAAGCAAAGTTTCATAGTCATCTTCTCTCTGACCTCCACCAATGATTTCACCATAACCTTCTGGTGCAATCATATCAACGCTCAATGAAAGTGTTTCGTCATTTGGGTCTCGTTTCATATAGAATGCCTTACACTGGGCAGGATAGTGATGAATAAGAACTGGTCTATCAAAACTTTCGCTTATTAGAGTCTCCTGCGGCGCCCCAAAATCATCTCCATATTTAAAATTCTTATCTTCTTTGTGGATCAATTCCACTGCTTCTTTATATGTTATTCTGGGAAACGGCTTTTTGATATTTTCAAGTTTTGTAATATCCCTTTCTAAGATCTTCAGCTCATCTTTTCGTGTCCCAAGAACACGCTCAATAACATATACTACAAAATCTTCCTCCAATTCCATTAAGCCATCAAGTTCAAGATAGGCAACTTCAGGTTCAATCATCCAGAATTCAGTCAAATGCCTGCGGGTCTTTGACTTTTCAGCGCGAAATGTTGGACCAAAACAATAAACTTTACCAAGCGATGCAGCGGTTGCCTCATTATACAATTGGCCACTCTGGGTCAGATATACAGTCTCACCGTAATAATCTACAGGAAAGAGAGTCGTGGTCCCTTCCACTGATGCAGGAGTTAGAATTGGTGTATCTGCATTGATGAAACCGCGATTATCTAAAAAATCTCTTATCGCCTTTATCACCGTATGTCTTATCCTCAAGATTGCATTTTGCTTTCTTGAGCGAATCCAGAGATGGCGAATTGGCAAAAGAAATTCAACTGAATGTTCTTTAGGGGTAATTGGATAATCTTCTGCAAGTTGTATAATCTTCAAATCTGTTGCTACAATCTCATAGCCACCTGGGGCCCGTCTGTCCTGACGAACAAATCCTTTTATAATAACCGATGATTCCTGGGTAATCTTATCTGCTACTTCAAAGACCTCAGGGCGGGCATCTCCCTCACTTATCACCGATTGAATTATTCCAGTGCCATCACGAATGAGCAAAAACCTAACCTTACCTGAAGACCGCTTATTATATAACCATCCCTTTATCTCTACTTCTTTGCCTTCATATTTTCCAATATCTTCAATATAAGCC